>CAZFII010000194.1:1481-2798 GCA_964518925.1 uncultured archaeon | reverse complement strand
TAGAGCTGCTACTGAAGAAGTGCATGCGATTGTTAACATTTTTAAGAGTTCAACGTTAACTCCATAGATTTCAGCCAGTTCTTCATCTTCTTCAACGAATTTAAGTTTCAATCCCGATAAACCAGAAAAGACTGTCAGTAATAGTATGAAAAATGCAACCGATAGCAAAAACGTGTATAAATCGAAAATAGATACCTCTTCGCCGAAGATATTTATGTATCTCAGCTCAACTTCTGTTAAAAGCACATGAGTAGCACTAAAAGAAATCCTCAGAATTTCTTCAATTGCTATTCCAAATCCAAGGGATATAAGCGTAGAATCTATTATGTCTCTTGAAATCTTTGAGATAACTAAATACATGAAATAGCCAATACTAAATCCAGCAAGAGCTGAAAGTGCTAAAGAAGTGTTATAAGGAAAGATCAACGAAAGATACGCCCCAAGTGTAAAAAAAGAGCCGTAAGATAAGTTCAAAAGCTTACCGATTCTGTAATTTAACGTTATTCCGCATGAAAAAAGGGCTAAGAAGAATCCGTGAAAAATTGCGGAAATCATTCAGGCCAAATCACTTTTGATGTTGCAAACTCCTTTGGATAGAGTATTTGTACGTTTCCAACGTATTCTGCAATAACACCTCTTAGTTTTTCACTACCCCATGTCGCTTGATGGTTTACAAACTTGTAATAGCCGGCTGCACCAACAAACTCTTCAGTTTCTAAGGTTTTTATCAGTTTGTCCTTATCTAACCCACTCTTTTCAATTGCTTGTGCTAAGATCAAAATCGAATCGTATGTTAGAAGGGCTGCATAGTTGTTAGCCTCTTTTCCGTAAGTCTTTCTGTAATCTTCGAAGTACTTCTTTGTAAATTTTGTTTTCGGCGTTTGTTCTAATGCTGCAGCCTGAAATGCAGTGTAATTAGCTTTTGCATTTTTTAAAACCGTTGGAAGAGCTAGTACTCCTCCAACTGAGTATACTATTCCCTTACCTCCAACACCTCTATACTCTTTCAAAAACTTCACCGATATAGGGCCTGGATCTCCAAGGATAACTACATCCCTGCTTCCAACCTTTTTTGCAAGATCATTCGCTTTTATCTTGTAATCGTTTGGTGAGGCACTCGGAGATTTATAGTAGATCTCTTCTTTTGGATTTATTCCAGTTTTATTTATAATTGCCTTTAGCATTCCAGAGTTAAATGTCTTTAAGGGTTCATATCCGACAAAGTAGTAGTCTTCAGGCTTAGATATATTTAGGAATTCAGCAGCAAGTATTCCCCAGTAAGTTGTGTTGTAAGCGTTTCTAAAAATATACTTGTTT
>CAZFII010000194.1:0-1471 GCA_964518925.1 uncultured archaeon | reverse complement strand
CTTGTTTCCTTCTGCAATTTTCTTCTCTAATGCAAGAGTAGAACCAACTGTTGCTATGTACACAGTTTTTGTGTCTCTAGCTGAATCGGCAATTGCTAAAACCTGTGGACTTGAATAACCTCCAACAACTGCTATAACTCCTTTAGATACTAAAGATACGAAAGCAGATTTTGCCTTTTCGGGATTATCACCACAATCTGCAAATTCAAGCTCTATATCGTATTTCGTAAGGTTATACTCTTTTATATGCTTTAAAGCGAGCTCAGCAGCATTTTTCATAGCAATTCCAGAAGTCGAAAACTTTCCAGTTGATGGAACTAAAACACCTATTTTAACTTTTTGTGTTTCTGAAACGGGTGGTTTATGTTGAACACAACCAAGGACTAACATCAAAACTAATACCAATATCAATAATGCCTTTTTCATAGTATTTGTATTGATTATATGTTTTAAAATCTTTACCATTTTTCACAATTTCAAAAAACCTTTAAATTTCGAAAGATTCTCTCTAATCCTAATGGCTTTGGGATTTGTACTTATAAAAGTTTCACCGGGAAAGGAAAGGTATGTATACGAGAAATTAGCTTCACTTAGTGAAGTTAACGAATTGTATCCACTTTTTGGAGAATACGACCTAATAGCAAAGATCGTTGTAAAAGATTTTGAAGAATTGAGTGATGTCGTCATAAACAAGATTAGAACGATAAGTGGTGTCGTAGAGACGAAGACTTTAACAGGGGCGAAATTTTAATGGAAAGGGGATTAAGGATAATTGCAAAAAACCAGATAGGCGTTTTAAGGGATTTAACCAATATAATTGCTGAAGAAGGTGGAAACATAACATATACTCAAGCATTTATTATAAAACATGGCGAATATGCGGGAAACGCTTTAATATATTTTGAAATCGAAGGTGGAGATTTTGAATCAATGATTAAAAGAATTAAAAGCTTAGAATTTGTAATTGAAGTAGAAGAGGAAAAACCATTTGAAAAGATTTATGGTAAGAGGGTAATAATTTTAGGTGGTGGAGCTTTAGTTTCTCAAGTTGCAATCGGTGCTATAAGTGAGGCAGACAGACATAACTTGAGAGGGGAAAGGATCAGTGTTGACACAATGCCAATTGTAGGTGAAGATGAGATCGCTGAAGCTGTAAAAGCCGTTTCAAGGCTTCATAGAGCAGAGGTCTTAGTTTTGGCTGGTGGAATCATGGGTGGAAAAATCGCTGAAGAGGTTAAAAAATTGAGAAAGAGCGGAATAAAAGTCATATCCTTGAGTATGTTTGGAAGCGTTCCATACGTTTCGGATTTAGTTGTCAGCGATCCCGTAATGGCTGGAACTCTTGCAGTTATGCATATAAGTGATAGGGCTAAGTTCGATATTGACAGGGTTAAAGGTATGAAAATCTAAAATTTCGCAATTTTTAAATACGTAGTTCATTATACATAATCATGGATTGTTTTGAATGCGT
>CAZFII010000193.1:0-2811 GCA_964518925.1 uncultured archaeon | reverse complement strand
AGACGACCTTGAAAAAGGTAAAAAAGTTTGGATTGCTGGTTTTACGTCTAAAAATAAAAAGAAAAATCCATTCGGAAAATACTTTTTGTTTTATTTAATGAAGATAGGGCATTATGAAGTATCCTTTAGAGATCTATGGTATTATTTAGCACGATATTATCCGGGTGCTTTAAATGTAAAAGATGCTTGTAAAAATCCGTTAGGTGATATTTATAAGCCCAAATCTGACTGTAACAATCCATACGATCCTAACTGTTATCTTCCTCCAATTCGTGACCAAAATATAATACATGTTCATCATAGATGTACAACATACCGAGGTAATTCAAGCTGTCAAAATAGTTGTAATAAGAAGATTCTTGGTTGCTGGAGAAAGGACATCTCTTATATATGCAAAAATAATAATAGCCAGTATCCCGCATTGTTAATAGGTGATAAAAACTTTAGCTATCTCTGGTCTAAACCCTTAATTCAAGTGGATTTTGACTGTTTACTTAACGTAAACAAAATTAAAAGTGGTATAGGAAAAGGTATTATTCCCTCTCAAAAGATCTTAAGAGATTGGATTGCTATAAAATTAATAGATTTAATTGACTGTTGTTTAACAGCGACAAAAATTTAGATCCACTTCTGTATCCCTTTACAAATCTTTTTAAACTCATCTTCAGTTGCGACAGATTTTATCCCCTCTAAAAACAGCTTTATGTACTCTTTTTTGCTTGTTCCGAAGTAATCCTTTTCACTAACTCCTTTCCAATAAAGCCTTACGGAGGAATCATTCTTCTTAGGCTTTATGATATCTGGACTGCAAAACGGAACACCGAAATAAAAATCTATAAACTCTTCTTCATTTAATCTTTTTTTAACAAACCTCGTTACATCTAACAAAACGATATCGTCATTTCTAAGCATAACTTCGTAATCTTCCCACGGATGATACACATATCCGAATTTGTTCAATTCAAACAAAAATCTTGATACAAGAGGTATACACTTCTTCGCATTCTCTACATCGACCATTATATCTCCTTCTCTAAACTCTGAAATTGGAGTTCCATTTATCCATTCCTGAAGCAAAAATTCGTTACCTACAGCTATTGGCTTTGCTACGTTTCTTGGAAATCTCCTATATATTTTTACAGCATCTTCCCAATGATTTTTAAACGATTTCACTGGAGAGTTTGGAGAAAGTAAATTCAAGGCAAAACTATGTTCATCATTGACTTCTAACTTAAAGACGTAATATCTAACCCAAGCGGATGCTAACGATACCTTTACTTTATTGATTTCCGAGTTTATCTCTTCTTCAATTTTCTCAATAAGTAGAGGCAAAATACCAATTATCTTTTTCTTTATTATTTCCTTTCGCTTTTCTTTGTCTGCATTGAATAAACTCTCTTTAAATAACGGTACAGTCGTATTCCATGCGATTACGGTATCGTTCGAAATACTATCATCAAATATCACCTTCATACGGGAATTCATAGTTTTCCATTCCTAAACTTTCAATTTTCCTTATCACACCCTTTGTTCCACAGTCGAGACATCTCACAAGCATAACAGTCATATCGAATTCAGTCATTCTTCTTGTATATTTGCTCCTTTTAATTTTTAGTACCTCTGCTTTATGTTTTTTTCCATCATCGCATATTGGACAATCTATTTCAATAAATTCCATGATTAGCATAGGATTTTAATTTATTAAACGTTTTCGGATAATGCAAAAACTTTTAAACTTAAAATCGAAACTCTCTTTCATGGAGTTAACTTCAGAAGTTCGTAAGCTTATTAAAGATGGAAAACCCCTCGAAGCTCTTGAGCTAATAAAGAAAAATGCACCAGACGATGTTAGAAAAGTTGTTGAAAGGGTATTTGAAAAACCAGAAGATATTAAAAATCTGAGTGGAATTTGGAAAACGTTAGTACTTCTGTCTTACTTTTCGTATTCATCGATGTACTTTGCTGGTAGGAACGATAACCAGTCATTGGTTTCATGTGTGATATCTTCAATAAACGCAGTTAAACTTAGCAATGAACTCGGATTTGAAGACTTGATTCCGATGTTTCTTAGAAATGCTGCAAGAGCTTTAACGATGATGGATATGAAAGACAGAGCTGAGAGAATGTACTTAGAAGCTGAGAAGATTTGTGAAAAGATAGCAGATTTTAAAGAATATGCTTACGTTGAAAACGATTTAGCCACTCTTTACTTTGAATTAAAGAGATACGTTGAAGCAAGAATAAAGATTGAAACCGCAATAGAAATATGGAGAGAATTAGAGGATTACGAAAATCTTGCAGAAAGTCTTACAAATGCAGCGGAGATATACATAAAACTCGGTGAATTTGATAACGCTGAGAAATGCTTTAAAGAGGCGGAGAGCATATACAGAAAGCTAATAAATGAAAAGGAATCATTAAAACTGAACTTCGCAGTTATGCTTAGCAATTTTGGAATATTTTATAAAAATAGAAATAGACACAAAGAAGCTGAAAGGCTATTGTTAGAATCACTTAAGATTTTTGAGGAATTAGAAAGAATTGACGATGAGTTTTCACAATTCGTAGCTACTACATTAAAGTATCTTGGAGATCTAAACAGAGAGATGAAGAGATTCGATAAAGCCAATGAATACTATAGAAAGTCAAGAGAAAAATTCAAGGAAATCCAAATGAAGTGGGAAAGTATCGCTGGTTAAAGTTTTGTTTTTAAACCTTATTTTTATTTTTTGAGAATTAATTGATTTTGGGATTTGAGGTAGTGTCAACTTAACACCTCCAGTAATTATAGAACACCATAAAACTATCCAA
>CAZFII010000192.1:0-2816 GCA_964518925.1 uncultured archaeon | reverse complement strand
TATCGTAGTCTATGGGAATTCGATGGATGTAATAGTTAAAAAGAGCTTTATAAGCGGAAAAACGTCTGCCCCTCCATCTAAGAGTTACACACATAGAGCTATAATAGCTGGAAGCCTATCAAAAAAATCTAGGATAATAAATCCGCTTATATCTGATGATACTCTTGCAACGATTAGATCTTGCGAGAAAATCGGAGCTGAGATCATTAAAAAATTTAACACTTTGATGATTTGTGGAACTGGTCACATCAATCCAAACTACTTTAACATGCAAAACTCTGGAACTACTTTGAGAATTTTCTTAGGTTTGACATCTCTATGCCCGTACAAATCGGTATTAGATGGAGACAGATCTTTAAGGAGTAGACCAAACCTTGAACTTGCCGAAGCTTTGAAGAGTCTTGGAGCTTGTATCAAAGGATGTGAAAATTACAGACCACCTCTATGGGTTAAAGGTGTTGTAAAAGGTGGAAATGTAAAAATCAGTGCAATGAGTTCGCAATTCGTAACATCCTTACTCATGAGTCTTCCGTTAGCAATTGGAGATTCGGAATTGATTGTTAAATCTTTAAAGTCTAAGCCCTACGTAGACATAACACTACACGTCTTAAGCGATAGCGGAATAAAAATCGATAGAGAAAACAACACTTATTACATATACGGGGAACAAGACTATAACCTTAGAGAATTTAAAGTCCCATCAGATTTTACATCTATTAGCTATTTAATTTCAGCTGGAATTTTGGCTGGAGAAGTGATAATTGAAGGTGCTTTCGATTCTATGCAAGGTGATAAAAAGATAATAGAGATATGTAAAGAAATGGGTGCATATGTAAAATGGGATAAGGATAATGGAGTAATATATGCAAGAAAATCAGATTTAGAGGGAATTGATGTAAATGCAGAAGAGATCCCAGATTTAGTTCCAACTATTGCCGTGTTAGCGGCAGTAGCAAAAGGTAAAACAAGGATATACAACGCTGAACATTTGAGAATAAAGGAGATAGACAGAATTGAAGGCATATACAAGAATCTGAAATCGCTGGGAGTAGAAGTCAAAAAAACAGAAGATGGATTGGAGATTAAGGGTTGTAAAAGAGAATTTAAAGGAGTTGTAAACTCCTTTGGTGATCACAGAATGGCTATGGCTTTTTCGTTACTCGGTTTAATCGGAGAGGTTAAGGTAAGAAATGCCGAAGTAGTGTCTGTTTCTTTTCCGGATTTCTTTGAAAAATTGGAATCTATTGGAGCTAGTATTCTAAGAGTGTTATAGCCTTATCAAATAAGGCATTAATTCCGTTTCTTCCTTCCATTATTCTACCATGTCCCGGAAGTATATACCTTGGCTCGTAGCTTTGAACTATTTCTAGGGATTTAATCAAATCCTTTTTGTTTCCTCCTCTGAGATCATATCTCCCCGGAATTCCATTTTCAAATATTAAGTCCCCAGTTATCGCCGCTTCGTATTCTGGAATGTATATCGTTATACTACCGGGACTATGTCCCGGTGTGTGGATTATTTCAACGTTTAAATCCTTTTCAAGAGATGAGGGTTTTATATCTGGTTTAGTATCTACAAGTTCTTTTTCGTGAAAAGAGAGTAGAGCACCTTTCCTCAAAAACATAGAATTACTTTCGCAATGATCTAAATGCATGTGAGTGTTTAAAACGATCTCTATTTCCCTAACATCGATCTTATCATTCCTCATCAATCCGAAGAGGTTTGTATAGCTTTTGTACCTTCCGGGATCGATTATTACAGATATCTCTCCTTTGAGAATGTAGGTGTTTGAAACATCTCTAAATGCCTTTCCCCATATGTATGCGTATACTTTGTCAAATAGTTTCATATCTTAGATTAGTCGTAGACTTTAATATACCTTTGCGAATTTCTATATGGAAATTCCAAAGGATGCAAAAGTAATAGGAATACAGCTTCCAGACGGTTTAAAACCGAAAGCATTTGAAATTGTAGAAGAGCTAAAGGAAAAAGGATATGAAGTAATTGTTTCTGGAGAGAGTTGTTTTGGTGCATGTGACATAGATCTAAATTTGTTAAAGGTAGTTGATGTTCTTTTGCACTTTGTACATACTCCAATTTTAAATATTGAAAAGGTTATATACGTTCCATACAAAATAGATTACAATGCTTGTGATGTGTTTGATGTTATAAAATCAAATGTAAGAGAAAGAAGGATCGCTTTAATCTCAATAGCTCAATACTGCCATAAGTTAAAAGAACTCAAGAAACTTCTAGAAGAAAACGGTTATGAAGTGGAGTTAAAGAAAGGAACTCGTAGAGTGGTTTATCCCGGGCAGGTGTTGGGATGCAATTACACAGCTCTTAGAAACTCGAAATCTGATGCAGTAGTTTTCATAGGAGATGGTTTGTTTCATGCGATAGGTGCATCTATTTACACTGGAAAAAAAGTTTACGCATTAAATCCACTAAGTCTTGAAATTGTAAGGGTTGACACCTCTGAATTCTTAAAAGAGAGGTATAGGCTAATTTCGAGATGTGTAGGATTGAAGAGAGTTGGAATAATAGTTTCTTCTAAACCCGGGCAAAACAGATTTGAATTAGCGAAGAATTTACTAAATCTGGCTGAAAGTTATAACTTAAAAGCTCATTTGATCTACTTAAACGAATTAACACCAGAAAAGCTCTACAACTTGCCATATGAATTTTACGTGAATACGGCTTGCCCAAGGATAAGTTACGATGACTACAAAAACTACGATAAACCGATTATAACACCACAAGAATTTGAAATATTAGTTGGAAATAGAGAAGAATACGCTATGGATGAAATCGA
>CAZFII010000191.1:0-2820 GCA_964518925.1 uncultured archaeon | reverse complement strand
AGCTTAGAGAGAGGGTAAGAACTTATATATAATCTTTACTCACACGACAAGCTCAGAGGTTATGTCAACTTAGGAAAATATTGGTGGTGATGCAACATTGTTGATGAAGTATTTAAACAATGTGGTGTCACGACCAAATTCTTCGCACAAAGTGAACACATCCAAAATATCTTGTGAAAAGAATATTTAATGTAATATATACCACGATTTTACTCAAAGCGATTAAATCTCAGCAACTAGCAATGGACTATAATTTAATTACTATTAAAATGAATGAATTAGTCGTGGCATCACATTGTGGACGATTTAACTTTAATATTACTATCGCAGATTCGCACAAAATGGACACGTCTATCGCCACTAATGAATTTTAAGCTATTTCATTTTAAAGCCTTGTTTGCAAGTTCTACAACATCCAACACTTTGATATTACTCTTTAATCTCTTAGAGGATTTCGATAGGTGAAATTCACAGAATGGACATGCAGTTATTAAGTAATCTACATTCGTCTTAATCGCTTCTCTTATCCTCTCTTCGCCTATCTTAAAGGATATATCTCCAAACTGCGTTCTTAAACCACCACCAGCACCACAACAGAACGAATATTCCTTGTTTCTCTCCATTTCTATAAGTTTTATTCCGAGTTTTCTTATAACTCTTCTAGGCTCCTCGTATATACCCATATGTCTTCCCAAATGGCATGGATCGTGATAAGTTGCGGAAATCTTTATCTCTTCATCGAAATTCCCAACGTATTTGTCGATAAGGGACACGATATGATAGACTTCGAAATCAAAATCCCATCCCCTTTCCCTCGCAAACCTCGGATAATCCTTTGCAATTGTTCTGTAGCATCCGGGGCAAGACGTCACTATTGTTTTAATTCCCAATCTCTTCCAAGTTTTGTAGTTCTTCTCGAATAACATTCCTGCTAAATCTAGCTGTCCCGTCCTTATAAACGGTGAACCACAACATACCTCATCATTTCCAGCGTAATTGAAATCTACTCCTATCTTTATTAACAATTCTGCGGAATTTTTCGCAAGGTTCTGAAGTCTGAAACTTGATGTACATCCAGCAAAATATAGAACTTTGGATTTCTCGTTTGGTTTTACGTTAAGCCACTTACTCCTTTCGTGCTTAGAACCGCCATATGGGTTAAATTCTTTATAAGTTAAATTTCTGACCCTTTTATGACGATTTAGTGGGGCATATCCCATTTTAACGAATTTCGCCCTAACGAATTCCCAAAGGTTTACTAATGGAAGGTTTAATATGCAAACAACTTCACATAATCCACAAGTGGAACACTTGTAAAAATCTTCAACAATCTTTTTATCGATTTTAATTCTTCCTTCAGAAAGTTCTTTTAATAAAATCAATTTACCTCTTGGAGACACTGATTCCCAACCTTCCATTTTGTAAACGGGACAAACAAAACAGTAGTTACATTTAATGCACTTCTCCACAATAGATTTTAAATCAAATTTCACGTAAATCCCTCTAATTTATAAGTTTTTCAAAGAACTTAACCAGTGTAGATAGTTTATTCTCATTAAAGACTTTGCCCGGATTAAGTAAGTTCTGAGGATCAACTTTTCTCTTAAACCTTACAAATTCCTCATAGTTTTTGTATACCCTCTGAGATTTATGAGAGAAGAGAGCGCCAGTAGTATAAGGTCTACCTCCAAACTTCTCAGCGATTTTTATTATCTTTAAAGCTTTAATCAATGATAAGAAGTAATTTAGAGGGTTTTTCACTAAGAACAGCGCAAATACGATTGCACAATCCTTCGTGAATACGATCTCTAAAGCTGGATTAAATTTCAAAATCTCCTTGTAAAAATCTATTAGAGTTTCGTATGGTATTACTACTTCTGCCATTGTAACGTCTTTTGTCTTAATTTGTTGGAATCTCAAATCCCAAAGGGTTTTACCGAGTTCATAATCTCCCTCAAAGTCTACATCTCCTTCAAAACATACGAGTATCAAATCTTTTGAGTCTATTCCCATCAACTCTAAAAACTTCTTGTTCATAAAAACGGCGTAATATGCGTTTTTGAAGTTTATAAATGGAACGTCTAATTCCAATGCAAAGCACTTAATGCACTTGTTCTCTCGAACTCTTATGCAAGCCTTAGTTATAAGTCCAGTAGTACCACTTAACCCAATGTAGTACTTTAAATCACACCCAGATACAACTCTTATACCATTAAAATCAACTACTTCAATCCATTTTATATTTTCTCCAATAGATCCGTATTTCAAGCTACCTACACCGTATCCATTCTGTGCAATCCAACCACCAACTGTTGAAGCTGGAGCACTTGTAGGATAAACTCTCAAGGATAAGCCGTACTTATTTAGCTCTTTTTCAATTTCCCACCAGATCGCACCACTTTCAGCAACTACAACTTTTTTATCTTTACAAATCTTGAATCGATTCATCCTCGAAAAGTCTACGACAATTCCACCGTATATCGGAATCGCTCCACAATAAGCAGATGTAGCAGAACCTCTCGGTACAACTGGAATTCCAAGCTCTTTAGCAACCTTTAAGATAATACTAACCTCTTCGGAATTTTCGGGCTGAACTACAACTTCTGGAATTTTTATAAACTTTCTCAAAAACTTTGGAAGATTTGTCAAATCATACGTATACACTAATCTTTGAGCGAGGTGAAAGTCATATCTCCTAACAGAACTCGTGATTGCATTGTATAAATCCATAAAACTAAAACTCAAAGAAAACCTATAAGTCTTTTGGAAAATTTATATTAATTTATAATTGAAAAATTCGGATAGTATTAAAGCTTATTA
>CAZFII010000190.1:0-2847 GCA_964518925.1 uncultured archaeon | reverse complement strand
GGGATTCGAACCCGGCTCCTGGGATCCACAGTCCCAGAGGATACCCACTACCCCACCCGGGCCACTGAAATTGTTGTTATAGTATTCGGCTTATAAACGTTTTCCGACCTTATTTTTATATCTTTTTATTGCAAAAACTATTATTACGTTATTTAACAAAGATTAAACATGGTTAAGATATACGTCGTTTACAATTATGGACAGTACAATCACTTAATATACAGAACTCTTAGAGATTTAGGAGTTGAAACTAAGTTAATTGAGAATACAACACCAGTAGAGGAATTAAAGGATTTAGACGGAATAGTTATTGGCGGTGGCCCTTCTTTGGATAAGACTGGAAACTGTGAAATTTACGTTAAAGAATTGGACATACCGATATTGGGTATATGTCTTGGGCATCAACTTATAGCGAAGGTATTTGGTGGAGAAGTTGGAAGAGGCAAAGCTGGAGAATACTCAGAAGTGTTAGTAAGAGTAGTTGAATATGACAAACTCTTTGAAGGACTACCAAACGAGTTTAAAGTTTGGGCGAGTCATATGGATGAAGTAAAGGTTATGCCTAAAGATTTTAAATTACTTGCGGAATCGGATATCTGTAAAATAGAATCTATGAGACACAAAACTAAACCGATATATGGCATTCAATGGCATCCAGAGGTTTACCACAGTGAATACGGAACTGAACTGTATAGGAATTTTGTCGAAATCTGTAAAAAATGAAGGATAAACTGATTGAAGAAATAAAAGAGCATTTCTCAGGTTTGATAGATGATGAAACCGCTAAGCTATTAGCTGAATATGCCCTCGGCGAATTTAACAAAACTCATGAGGACTTTGTTACGGTTGAAGGTTTTGTTGATAAAATCTATCCGATTAGAAGATTTCGAGATAACGTTGTCGTGCCTATCGTCATCAGAAACGATAGAGTTGTAAGAGTAAATCTGTGGAACGATACAACGACTTTAATTTTTGAGGGAAAGTTATTTGAGGGATTAAGAGTTAGAGTTAAGGGATTTTTAAAAAATGGAGAAATAAACGTAACAGACATCTCAAATATAGAAATCTGGGCTGATTTTGATAAAATTTCTTCAATTATCCCGGGAAGTAAGGTAAACATAAAGGGTAAAATCAGTGGAATTGGTGAATTAAAAGAATTTAAGGACTTCAAACTGGCTGAAATATACGTCTCAGATGAATCTGGAAGGGTAAAAGTTGTTTTATGGAATGAAAAAATTAATGTATATAAAAAAGCTGATATCGGTAGCGAAGTGGAGATCTACAACGGATACGCTAAAATTGGAAGAAACGGAGAACTTGAAGTTCATATAGGTAAAAACTCTAATGTGAGATTTTCTGAGTAAAATAGATGTGTCTCGCATCTACAATCTGAGCAGCCAAATCCTTTTATTCCCTTTAAATGTTTTGAAAGGATTTTTGCGAGTTCACATTCTTCAAACTCTAAAATTACCGCTCCAACTACATCAAATACCGTAGATATGTAATCGATATGCCATCTAAGGTTTTTGTTCATTTGAAAATGTCTCTTAACCCTACTAATTCTCTTAGCACTTCCAACGTAATAGTAGTAACCACTTTTGAAATTTATCATTAGATTTTTCCCAACTCTAAGTGTTCTATCCATTTGATTTCTCATTATCAAGATGTATGATGGCATGTCCTTACTCGATTTAATAGTTCTATGAGATATTTGAGAATTTGTTTAACTCGTACTTAAAGATTTTAATTTCGAGAACAGATAAAAGACGAAGTAAAGTAGAAGTACATGAAAAACTTGTATAGATTGGTTGAAAAGTTTTGTCTAATTGTTACATTAGGATTATCACTTAATATGACTTTCTACAACATTACCGTTGTGAAAGTGTTTAAGATATGTTTTTTTTACAAATGCCTTTTTGCCAGTGATAAGAATATTTATCTTTAGAAATTCACACATCGACAAAAGAGTTATCCAGCAAATAAAGCCTTAATTTTAAAGGAGCATTGGAGGGAGATCTTATGATCTCGCCTTTGATAACTATGTCGTCGAATTCCTCTAAAGCAATCTTATACAATCTTCTGTAAATGTTGAATATCATCTGAAATCTCCCTTATTAATTCCTCCAAGTTTTCGGGGGTTATTAAGTCCTCCCAAGTGGGATGTTCCTCAATTTCACTTTTCTTAATCTTTTCCTCAAGCTCATGGATGTGTCCACATAATCGAAAAAGATAAATATTATAAGGATTTAGTGAATAATATGATAAAGGTAAAGGAAATTGTAAAAGAGTTAAAATTGTTTGAAAGGAACAAGATACCGTTAGAAATTAAGATACTGGGTATAGCTATTTATATTCAAACTTCATCGGTTAGGAAGACTGCCAAGATTTTGTCTGAATTTCATTCAGTTTCTAAGTCAGCTGTACATAAATGGATAAAGAAGTTTGAGGAGAGATTACCTATTTCAACGGAGAGAAAACCAAGAAAAATTATAGCGATAGATGAAACAATAGTTAAGGCTAATGGAGAGAAATACTACATCTATGCAGCTATAGATATAGAGAAAAATGAGTTAATTCTTATGAGAGTATATCCTTCAAGAAATTATTTAACTACTAAGCTTTTTATAGCAGAAGTACTAAAATACTGTAAGCCTAAGTTTGTTGTAGATAAGGCTTCTTGGCTTATTAAAGCTCTCAAAAGCTTAGGTTTGGAATACGAACATGAAACCTTTCAGCTTGGTTGAATCCGTGTTTTCTTCTTTCAAGCAGAGAGCTAAAATCTTTTTCTGTTTTATCACCGCTAAAAATCCTATTAAAAACTGGAATCTCTTCTGTAAACTGTTCATT
>CAZFII010000189.1:0-2851 GCA_964518925.1 uncultured archaeon | reverse complement strand
GATGAATTTCAAAAAACTTAATAATTAGATTTCAAAATAAACTCTATGAACATAATTTTATTAGGGCCTCCCGGTGCTGGAAAGGGAACGCAAGCAAAGATGATTTCTGAGAAGTACGGGATTCCACAGATTGCCACTGGAGATATATTGAGAGAAGCAGTTGCTAAGGGAACAGAATTGGGGAAGAAGGCTAAAGAGTACATGGATAGAGGTGAATTGGTTCCAGACGAAATAGTTATAGGAATCGTTAAGGAAAGGTTAAAACAGCCAGACTGCGAAAAGGGATTTATATTAGATGGTTTTCCAAGAACTTTAGCACAAGCCGAAGCTTTAGACAAGATGCTTGAAGAACTCGGTAAAAAGCTTGATGCCGTAATAAACATAGATGTACCCGAAGAGGAAATCGTAAAGAGAATAGTAAACAGGAGGACGTGTAAAAATTGTGGGGCGGTTTACCACTTGATATTCAATCCTCCAAAAGTCGAAGGTAAATGCGATAAGTGCGGTGGTGAACTATACCAAAGAGATGACGATAAAGAGGAAACCGTAAGGGAGAGATTAAGAGTTTACAGGGAAAGAACAGAACCGCTAATCGAATACTACAAAAATAAGGGTTTACTCTACAACGTGGATGGAACTAAGGATATAGAAGGAGTATTTAAACAAATAGACGAAATACTCAGTAAAATTAAATAGTCAACTCCTTTTCCTTTATTTTATCTGCAAACCAATCGGCTATAACTTTTATTACTCTTTCATCTCTTCTCAAAAAGTGGCTACCGTTCTTAACGATTATAAACGACTTGGGTTCGTTTGCATCGTTGAAAATCATCTTTCCATGATCAAATGGGACTACTTCGTCTAAAGTCCCATGAACGACTAAAATCGGACATTTAACGTATTTAATCCATTTCTTTGGCTCTATTTCTTTAAATTCGTTGATGAAATTTGATGAAAAACTCTTAAAATCTTTTAATCCCTTTAACACATTTCTAGACTTCGCATTTTCGTATATCTCTCTAAGTCCATTTTCATCTATAAAAAATTCATAAGGTGAAGCAACTACTGCAAGTTTTTCAACGTTTTCTAGCTCTGCACAAGCCCTTATAGCTATGACTCCACCCATACTGAATCCGAGGAGATAGACTTTCTCGAATTCCGATGCTATACGAGTCAAATCTTCAACCCACTTTAAAAGACTAAAATCTCCAGTGCTTAAACCAGTTCCACTGAAATCAAAGATTAAAGCTGGTATTTCTCTTGAAAAAGTTTCAGCCAAATCTGAATAACTCTTATCAATTACGGAACCGGGCTCATATGGTAATCCATGACAAATCACTAGGCATTTACTTACAATTAACCTTGAAAAAATCCCATCAATCTTTCTGTCGATTATCATTTCAGCCCTACAAGTTTTTCAAGTTCTTCGAGATCTCTCTCAATCTTTTTAACCTCTTCTCTTTTCTTCTCAACTAACTCTGCTACGATCTCCTTTATGTCTTTCGTTAGCCTATAACTCTTTAATGGTCTTCCCTTACCCTTCTTCTTTAATTCCCTCTCTTTTATCCATCCCCACTCTTTCAATTCCTTCATTGCTAAGCTAACTTCTGGCTGTCTAAGATTTGCTGCTCTTTCTATATCTCTAGATATCGCCTCTCCAACTTTTGATAGGAATACTACAACTTTTGCAATATTTTTGTTTAATCCAGTTTCAGTTAATAGTTTTACAATTTTTTCCTCTTTCTCCGTTAACTCCTCCACCATGACCCACACCTCTATTACCTAGTTTAGATATACTAAAATCTATATAAATTTTTTTCCATCTTTGCTATTTATATCTCTATTTTTTTCATTATCTTAATTATCTTTGTGGTTACAACAATAATAGGGAATTTCATAATAGTATAAATTGTACTCATTAATTTTTTATTAGATATAGCAAACTTTATTAACTTTAAAATTGACAGTTTGCTATGGGAAAAGTAATTCATGTTATACCAATTGGATTTAACAAAGAAAGAGTTATTGAGAGTATAAAGGTATGTGGATATCCTATACATAAGGCTTATTTAGTACTTAGTAGGGATCAACCCTTAGAGATCAAAAGAAAAATCCTCGAAACCGCTGAAGAAGTTGAAAAGACTTTAAAAGCATTAATAGACATCGAAAGGATATACATAAACGAGTTAGACATCTACGGTTCCGCGATAGAACTCCTCAAAGTAATAAAAAAGGAGATAAAAGAGGGAAATGATGTATTGATAAATGCATCCGATGCTCCGAGAACTGTATGTATAGCCTGTTATATAACTGCCCAGATATCAAACAGTAAGATGTACATAGCAATACCAAAGTATGAAGATGGAAAAGAAGTTGGAATAGAGAAAATTGTTGAAATTCCAATTCCACCACTCAAGAGAATAGGAGAAGACAAGATAATGATTATCAAGACAATTGAAAAGAGTGGTGGAGAAGTCGAATCCATAAACAAGTTAATAGAACTACTTGAGGGAAGATTAGAAGATCAGAAGAGATACATGGCTCAAAGAGCTAGGATGAGTTATCATCTCAAAGGACTTGAGGAGGATGGAATTGTAGTCATGAAGAGAGAAGGAAAGAACGTAAAAATAGCTCTAACAGAACTTGGAAAAGCCTATGCAATGATGTTTGATTGAGATTTTATAATAAGAATTTTCGGCATTTCATAGAAAGCTACAGTCACTTGCTTCAGCTTCTTAAAAATATTTAATATTTATAGTCTATTTTAAAAATATAAAGCTTAATATATTAAATAACGTTGTTGATGAAGTATTTAAATAATCCACTTATATCAAATATTTAAATTTTTCGT
>CAZFII010000188.1:0-2864 GCA_964518925.1 uncultured archaeon | reverse complement strand
AATAAAATTCAATAAATTAAACCAAAGTGAGATTAAACAAATTATATATAATTAATAAATAAAATTAATCTTTTAGACTTCTAATCTTTTCAAGAATTAATTTCTTTTCAACTCTCGCAATTACTTCTCTGATAAGTTGCAAAGCATCTGGATTCGCTGAAACACTGTCTATTCCCATTTCAACGAGTTTTTCTACTACATGTGGATAACTTCCAGCTTGGCCACATATAGATGTTTTAACGCCATGTTTCTTGCAAATCTTTATAGTTCTCTCTATCAACTTCATAACGGCTGGATGGGTTTCATCGTATAGATGTGCAACGTTTTCATTGTTCCTATCGACTGCAAGCGTATACTGCGTTAAATCATTTGTACCTAAGCTTATGAAGTCTATTCCCTCTTTTATTATGTCTTCGATTATCAAAGCAGCTGCTGGTGTTTCAACCATTACGCCGAACTCTACCTTATCCAACGGAATACCCTCTTCGATTGCTATTTGCTTAGCCCTTCTAACCTCTTCGGGACTAATTACAAGTGGAAGCATTATCCCTATATTTGTAAAACCTTCATCGACAAGCCTTTTAATAGCTTTCATCTCTGCTCTGAAGTGTTCTTCTTCAACTAAATCCCTTCTTATCCCTCTGAATCCAAGCATTGGATTTGGCTCAATAGGTTCGTTTTCACCACCTTCCATAGCTCTGAACTCATCTGTTGGAGCGTCAAGTGTTCTAATCCATACTGGCTTTGGATAGAAAGCTTCTACTACTTTTTTCATTCCCTTGTACAGTTCTTCGACGTATTTGTCAACTTCTCCATCTCTTATGTACTTCATTGGATGTTTTTCTAAGCTTAAGACCATGTGCTCTATCCTAAATAAACCGACACCATCTGCAAGATGTGCTACCTTTTCAGCAGCTTCTGGAATAGATAGGTTGACTTTAACCTCTGTAGCGGTAATTACTGGAGCTGTTGCAACGGTCTTAACAACTTCTACTTCTTCTTTCTTCACTTCTTCAACAGCTCCAGCGTAGATTATCCCCTTATCTCCATCAACGGTAACGAGCATACCATCTTTAAGGACTTTTGTAGCATTCTTAGTTCCAACAACTGCTGGAACTCCAAGTTCTCTTGAAACAATTGCCGCATGACAAGTTAAACCACCTTCATCTGTTACAATCGCCGCAGCCTTCTTCATCGCTGGAACCATATCTGGAGTAGTCATAACTGTAACCAAGACATCTCCTTCCTCAACTTTGTACATGTCCTCCGGCTTTAAAACGATTTTTACCCTTCCGATTCCAATACCGGGAGAAGCTCCCAATCCTCTAACGAGTATTTCTCCAGCCTTTAACTCTTTGCCCTCTTCTCTCTCTCCTCTTATCGTTGTAACTGGGCGAGATTGAACTATGTAAACCTTACCCTTTTCTATCGCCCATTCAATGTCTTGTGGTTTTCCATAGTGATCTTCAATAATCTCGCCTAACGTTACAAGCTCTTCTATTTCTTTATCATTTAAGACTCGTTCCTTAGCTTTTTTCTCATCTAATTCAACTTTTACGGTTTTTCCATTCTGTCTTGTTATCATATACTTCTTTTCACCAATTTTAACCTCTACAAGCTTTTTCTTTATCCTATCGTAAACGTAGGTGTCTGGTGTGACCATACCACTAACTATAGCTTCCCCTAGACCAAATACAGCTTCTATTACGCATAGTTTTTCTCCAGTTACTGGATGAGATGTAAACATAACACCAGATTTCTCACTGTTAACCATTTTTTGAACGACAACAGCTATACTAACGTCTTCATGCCTAAATCCCTGTTGAATTCTGTAGTATATCGCTCTCGGCGTAAACAACGAACTCCAGCACTTCCTAACCTTGTCAACAACTTCATCTTCACCTCTAACGTTGAGGTACGTCTCTTGCTGTCCAGCAAATGACGCACTTGGAAGATCTTCTGCTGTTGCAGAGCTTCTGACAGCTACATATACCATTTCACCTTCTTGCTCACAGAGTTTCCTATATGCTTCTCTTATCTCCTTCTCTATATCTTCAGGAATTTTAGTGTTTTCAATTATCTTTCTGATCTCTTTTGATACTTTATCCAACTTTTCAGTATCTTCAGCGTTTAAATCCCTTAAAAGACCGTAAATCTTATCCTTTATTCCAGTTCTTTCAATGAAATCTCTAAAAGTTCTTGCATCAACAACAAAACCATCTGGAACAGGAATTTCAGCCCTTAAGAGTTCACCGAGATTTGCTGCTTTTCCACCGACTATTGGAATGTCGTTTTTATCGATATCACTAAGCCATAGTACTGGCATGAGATCACCGATAAAAATCTCTTCAGACGTATTAAAAACCTTTACTTATGATATTTAAAACATCAAAATTTTTAAAGATAAAATTAGAAATAATTAAAAATAATATATAAATATTAGTAACACAATAGTAGTAATAATATTCTAAACTTTAAGCTCTATTTTATCATTTTTTTAGATAAAAATTTCGATAAATTTAAATATTATACACCAAATACAGTAAGTATGGAAGAAGAAAAAGAAGAAATTCCAAAAGGCTTCATAGAAGCTGTTAACTTTATTTGTAATAACGCAGAGGTAATCTTAGATATCTTAAACCATCTACTAAAAGATTATCTACTTGGAAAAGATATCAGAATTTACTTAAGATCACTTAAAAGTAAACATAAGGGTGTGTTTATACTTATATATAACATTCTCAGTCAAAATAAAAAAGTAATGGAATGGTTATCTAAAATTGAGCTTGAAGATGATAAAAGGTGGGTATTTTCAAAGATTGCGAATTATACAATATTAAAAGAAGACTTTGACGCCGTTTGGT
>CAZFII010000187.1:0-2878 GCA_964518925.1 uncultured archaeon | reverse complement strand
GATGTTAAGAGAATGGAGATAATCTCTGCTAAGATTAAAAGATAAGGGAAATCTTGAATGCTTAGAAATAATTCTAAAAATGTAAAAACAAACCAAGAATCACCACCGTTATGATTAAGCTGTGTTAGTCCTTCTTAAATATTCTATATGAAAATAAACTCTTTTTACCACTTTTTAAGATCTCTTCAACCTTCTTGAAATCATAACCTATCTCCGTAGCAATTTTACTCGCATCTTTAATTCCAGTAATCTCAGAGTAGTTTAATATGAAGTCCTCGATACACTCCTCGTCTTCATCCCATATGCCCGAATACAGCGGATTGAAATCTATCATGTACATGTAAAGCGTTTCGATATCCTTTATCTCCTCAAAATCGATTTCAAATAGAGAAGCATCTTTTAGAATCTTTATTACTGCTTTTCTTAATTTTTCCGCATCGTATCTTTTGTCCTTTGGTGAGTATTTACCTATTATTGAATCTATCTCATTTTCTGTGAAGTTAAAGTCGTTTAACTTTATAGCGATTTCGTAAGTCTTGTTATCAACTGGAGAAATTCTGGTTTTTCCAGCAGATTTGAGCCTTACGGTATAGAATTCATATTCTTTTCCTTTGAATTTTCTGAAATCTTTTTTTCTTAAGTTTGATAATTCCTCTGACGTTGAAAGTGTTGCTACAATCATTCTAATTACTAAATGATCTCTTAAATTCCTCTTTGAAAGTATTAAAAGATGCTGGATATCGTATTCAATTCTCAGTAATTCCGCATGCATGTCTTATCTCAATTTCAACTAAATCTCCAACTTTTAAATCTAACTGATTGTACTGATCGTACTCAATCGTTATATATGCATCAAACCGTGTAAGTTCTTCAAAACTCTTAGCAGCCAAAAGACCCATGTGAACTCCAAAATCGACAATCTTAGATGGATCTGTCAAGTCAAATTTTGGAATTGGTTGCATTTTTGTTCCCTCCTTTTTTAAATATACTACTACGTTTTCGTCATCCTTTAACTCGATTTTGACTACTCTGTATCTCATATCTGCAGTTGTATGAACGAGGTTAAAAGCATATCTGTTAATAAGAACCCTCACAAGTTGTAATATAGTCCTAATGAAGAAAAATTTATTAATAAATATTCATACCAACATTATGGTTCGTTGGAAAACTGTAGCTGGAATAATCTGTATAGTAGGTGTAATTGCTGCTTGTGCATCTGCATATCAAAACTGGAGCAAGATTCAACAAGCGGTTAAGTACAACGAACTCGGTTTAAAGGCAATGGAAAAGGGTGATTACGATAAAGCTATAGAATACTTCAAGAAAGCAATTGAAATAGATCCGAACTATGCAATCGCCTACTACAATTTAGCTTTAGCTTACGGTAACGAAGAACAGTTCCACAGATATTACAAGCTTCCAGGTCAAACATTTGCTGAAGCTGGACATCCAGAGATGCAGAAAAAGTATGAAAAAGCGGTTTATTACCTAAAACTCGTTGAAGACAGATTCCCTGAGTATAAGGCTATTGCCGAGCAAGCTCTTGGGGATATTAATTTCCTGTACTACTGTGGTTACGTGAATAGAGAAAAGTACGTTTTACCTCACTATCTCTACGCTTTAAATCACATTGATGAGGTTGAGAAGTATTTAGGCAAAGAAGGAGTATCTGCACTCTATACAAATCTTGCAAGGACGTATTTGGCTATGGCTGAAGTGAAAAAAGCTGAGGAGTATTACAAGAAGGCAATAGAAGTTTATCCCGATCCGGGTATAGACACGGCTTACGAGCATTTGGCTTGGGTAGAACTTGAGCTTGGAAAGGTTAATGAAGCTTATAAAGTTGCGAAGGAGTTCATTGAACATGCTGAAAAATATGGATGGGACAGCGATTTGGGTTTAGCACCAGCAATGATCTCAGCCTATCTGTTAGGTAAATACGACGAAGCTGGAAAGTATGCTGAGAGAATAGTAAAGAAGTTCCCTGATTCAGCTTATGTCGGGGAAGCTTATAGGATTTTAGCGATGATATATTACGAGAAGGGAAATAAGGATAAGGCTGTGGAGATGCTTGAAAAAGATATTTCTAACTGCGACAATGCCATCAAAAATCCAGAAGATGCCACAACAGTTCCAACTGCGAGGTATGAGAGGGCATTAGCCTACTACTTGCTCTACGAATACACAAATAATACCTCAAAACTTGAAAACGCAATTTCTGATTTGAAATGGATTGTAGATCATCCGAAGCAGACTAAAAGAGAAGTTGCACATAGAAACTACTACCTACTTGCACATTTATCCCTTGCAAGTATATACTCCCAGAAAGGAGAATTCGATAAAGCAAAGGAGTATTTAACAAAGCTCAAGAATGAGCTAAATAGTGATCCAAACTTGCAGGGTTGGAAGAAGTTCATAGGAACAAGCATTGACGAAATGCTTACAAAGGTTTCGAATTATCAAGAGATTGAAATGCCAAAGGTCGTTTGGATTCTTTCACATTGATTTTTTATTTTTTAGTATTGATTTTTGATATCGTATATTATTTCATCCAAATGACGTTCAACAAAGTTTAATTTAAGATGAAAATCATAGCGTGGATCGTACAACTTTTTGTATATTCTATCAAGAGGATTGTTTAATAAGTAGCATCTTTCCAAGATGTGATGTAAAAAGTATGCAAACACATATTCGTCACTTATTCTACTTAAAAATTCGAGTCTTACGTCTTCTTCCCTCATCGTGTTTGTCAAGCTTTCTAATTATTACATCCGAACTTATACCTAAATTATTGGCAAACTCTTTCGGAAAATCGATCATTTCATTAACATAGTTCGAAACCTCTTCACTAATTCCAAATATTTTTGCCCACTTATTG
>CAZFII010000186.1:0-2898 GCA_964518925.1 uncultured archaeon | reverse complement strand
ATTGATGCAAAGAGCTTATATGCTACGTTTAGCGAAATTACTTTAAGAGTCTCAGATTTGGTATAAGTATCGACAGAATAATCGATGAAAACACTACTATTGCTAAAAACTTCACGACGTTCATTGCTATCTCATCGGCGTTGTCTTTGTACTTCCTTGATAGAACAGAGCTAAAAGCTTCATAAAATATCCTCCCACCGTCAAGTGGAATTGCTGGTAGGCAGTTAAACAATCCTACGTAGAAGTTTAACCAAGCTATCCAGTATAACGCATTCAAAAGATTGAATACGTATTCTGGAGCTTCAAAGTAGTTCTTTACACTACCTATAAATCCTTGAAATCTGAAGGGCATTGCAATCATATAGAGCCAGCCTTTAATACTCGTTATTGGTATGTTTCTCAGACTTTCAAGTATGTATGAGCTGTAGGTTATACTTATTCCACCTATGTAGTCGGCATTTTGAATATAAACTCCTAAAAATCCTTTTCCATTCATATCTGCCAAGGTGACGTTAAAAGTCTTAAAACTACCGTTGTGATAAACTTTAACTGAAATGACTTGTCCGGGCTTTGTATTTTGCATGAACTCTCTAAACTCTGTAAAGTTTTTAATAGGTTTGTCGTTTATGGCTACGATAACCATTCCAGCTTTAATTCCAACCCTTTCAGCTGGGTAGATCTCATTGTCTTTTTTATATAAACCAATGATCTTAACACCCATGATGTTCGGAAGCGTTACAGTTTTTGTTCCATTTTTATCTTTTAGAAGTATTTTTATCTCTTTTGAATTTCCTATCGCTTCATAAACATCCTCTTGATTTCTTACGGGGATACCGTTTACTTTTAAAATTACTGAACCAGCTTTTACGCTTTTTATGTCGCTATCGACTACGACAACAGTAGGATTCACGAATCCCAACAAGTAAAAGAAAGCTGAAAAAGCTATTAGTGCAGTTACGTAATTACTTACAACTCCTGCGGAAAATATTCTAATTCTTTGAGTTCTATTTGTATTTGTTTTTAGATCTCTTTCATCTGGCTCAGCAAATCCACCTATCGGTACAACACATAACAAAATTCCTAACGCTTTAACCTTTACACCTTCAACCCTACAGAGGATCGCATGACTGAACTCGTGAACGATTAGAGTTACGACTAATCCTATACCACCCCATAGCACAGGTATAAACTCATTGATCCCGGGAAGAAGTAATACGTTTCTTGGACTTGTTAAAGGAGAAGGCTTAGGAGGATTCGTCAAAATTATGTAATCAGAAAATAGAACAAGGGAAAACATGAACCCCATACTCAAGAACACAAGAGGAAGACCGAGATCTGCTACAGATCTCCAAAATTTTTTATATCTTGCTAGTTTATCTAAAAAATTCAAACCTTTAGTAGTTCTTATCAGTAAAATAGGGCCTATTGTGGATATATTGTATTTGTTGAGCATTCCTCTTTTTTTCAGAAGAAATACAGTAAGCAAGTAAATCACTACTACTGTTAATGCTATAAATATTTCAAACATTGAAGAGACTAACAACTGATTTACTTAAAAAGTTAATCGAGTTTGATGCAAAAACTTTTATTGAGTTTTAACGCCCTTTTTATATGACGCTCATCGAAGATGCAAGAAAAGGTATAGCCAATGAAATCGTTAAAAGAGTAGCTGAGAATGAAGGTTTAGATGTTGATAAACTCCTCAAGCTCATAGCTAAGGGTTATGTCATAATTCCCAAGAACGTTTTGAGGGATGAGATAGAGCCTAAGGCAATAGGTATGTTCGTCTCCACTAAGGTTAACGCTAATGTTGGGACTTCTATAGACTACGTCAACGTTGAAGAGGAAGTTGAAAAAGCGATTGTCGCTCAAAAATATGGTGCTGATGCTGTAATGGATTTATCAAGTGGTGGAAACTTGGATGAAATCAGAAGGAGAATTATGAAAGTCGTTAAAGTTCCATTTGGAACTGTCCCGATATATCAGGCTGCGAGAAGTCGTAAAAGAGTTGTTGACATGACGGAAGACGATTTCTTCAAAGCCGTTGAAAAACAGGCAAAGGATGGTGTAGACTTTATGACTATTCATGCTGGAGTAAATTGGATTACCGTTGAAAGATTGAAAAAGTCTAAAAGACTTCTTGGAGTTGTTAGTAGAGGAGGAGCTATAACCATTGGTTGGATGATTTACAACGAGAAGGAGAACCCATACTATAAAGACTTCGATTATCTGCTTGAGATTCTCAAGGAGTACGATGTCACGATTAGCTTAGGTGATGCTTTTAGACCGGGATGCATTCACGACGCTGGGGATAGAGCGAAGTATACGGAATTCATAATTCTTGGGGAGCTTGTTGAAAAGTGCAGAGAAGCTGGAGTTCAATGTATGGTTGAAGGGCCGGGACATGTTCCACTTGATCAAATAGAGACTTCTGTTAAAGCTATGAAATCTGTAACGGACAACGCTCCATTGTATTTGTTAGGCCCTCTTGTTACAGATATCGCCACTGGATACGATCACATAGCTGCAGCGATAGGGGCAGCGATTGCTGGAATGGCTGGAGCAGATTTTATATGTTATGTAACTCCATCTGAGCACTTAGCTTTACCAACTGTTGAGGATGTAAAAGAAGGAGTTATCGCTGCTAAGATCGCTGCACATGCAGTTGATTTAATTAAGATAGGTCAAAGAGAAAGGGCGAGGATGAGAGATTACATGATGTCTCTTGCAAGAAAGAACTTCGATTGGGAGAAGCAATTTGAACTAGCTATCGATCCAGAAAAAGCAAGGGAGATCTGGAATAGAAGAAAACCAAGAAGTGGAACTTGTAGTATGTGTGGAGATCTGTGTGCAATAAAGATAGTTAAAGAAGCTCTTGAAAAGAAATGAAACTCGTTT
>CAZFII010000185.1:0-2901 GCA_964518925.1 uncultured archaeon | reverse complement strand
GCGTTCATTTCTATGAAGTTATCCCTCCAATTTTCGCCAAATAAATCCCTTGTTAAAGCTATAGCTGTAGCAGTCTTACCTGTTCCAGGTGGGCCTGCAAAGAGCAGATGTGGTAAATTTTTCCTTGCTACATATCCCTTTAACCTTTGAATAACTTCATCCTGCCCTACTACTTCATCAAGGGTCTTTGGTCGGTATTTTTCAACCCAGATTTCAGTATCGTTCATTAATATTTAGTTTTTGGATATTGTATAAAAAAGCTATTCCAAACACTATTTTTAAACACATCAAATCATGCAATACTTATGGAGCAACAGGTAATAATCTACATTGTTGGAACCGCAGGTTCTGGTAAAACATATCTCACAAAGGCTTTAGCGGATTGGTTTGATTTAAAAAAATTAGATTACATGACTGTAAATTTAGATCCCGGTGCTGAATACATCCCATATTCGGCTGATGTAGATGTAAGGGAATGGTTTACTCTCGAAGATATAATGCACAAGTACGATGTTGGGCCTAATGGAGCTCAAATAATTGGAGCAGATCTGATTTCGACGATATACAAGGAAATAAAGGACGAAATAGAGTGGAACGGGGCGGATTACGTAATTGTAGACACTCCTGGACAAATGGAACTGTTCACTCTTAGGAAGAGTGGTGAAATAATAATCAACGCTTTGGGAAAGGATAAAAGTGTTATGATATATCTATTTGATCCAATCGTTTCAAAAACACCGTCAGGATTTTTATCTCTACTTTTTATGGCTACATCTGCAGTTTTTAAACTGGACATTCCACAGATTCAAGTGTTATCCAAGGCGGATGTACTAACAGAAGAAGAGGTTAAGATGATAGTTAATTGGAGTACAAATCCAGAAAGTCTCTATGAAAGTATTGGCTACGAGAAGAAAACATTAAGTTTAGAGCTGTTTCATATGTTAAAAGAATTTGGATTTTTCAGACCAATAATTCCAATTTCGGCAGTGGAAGGATACGGGATGGAAGACATATACGATTGTATTCAAGAGATATTCTATGGAGGAGATGACTTAGAAAAAATAGTCTATTAAGGGTTCATGACTGGTAAACATCTACCGATTTTTACAGCTTTCTTGACGTTGTCGATTATGAATAGTCTTGCAAACCTACAGGAATCTATTAAATTTAAACCTTTAGCAAGATAACAGGCTAAAGCAGTGCTGTAAACACAGCCAGTACCATGAATTTCCACATTAAATATCTCGGCCTCTATTTCATAGATTTCTCCGTTATAGCATAAAACATCTGTACCTCTCATCTCTCCACCTGTTACGACTACTGAGCATCCATAGTTTTTATATATCTCTAAAGCTATATCTGTGGCGTTGCCATTCATCTCACTGATTTCCCTTGCCTCACTTAGGTTTGGAGTTATTACGTCTACATACTTTAAAAGAATCCTATAAGCTTCTAAATCTCCTATTCTCTTTCCAGTTGTTGCATTTAAAATAGGATCCAAGACTTTTGGAACTTTTATATCCTTTAGGTATTCTATTAGAATTTTTGCAATTTTTACATCGCTTATCAGTCCAATTTTAACGGCATCGATTTTAGCATCTTCTAACACGGCTTTTAACTTTTCTTCAAATAAATCAGTATCTACGGGTTTAACATCGTAAACCCTACAACTGTTTTGAGCAGTTAGACACGTTAAAACTGCTAAGGCAAAAGTGTTTAGGGATTTAGCAGTTTTTATATCGGCTAAAACTCCAGCACCACATGGATCGAAACCTGAAACAACTAAAATCTTTCGCATAAAAAAATTTAGAAGAGTTCGTTTAGGTATATCAAATGCTTACCAAGTTTTCCTCCGTAGTTTCCAGCAGTAATCTTAACAACACCTGGAATTCTCGTAGCGGCAAGAATTCCTACTTTCATCGCCTCTTTTATAGCATCTACGTTTAAACCGTTTATGACTATTTCATATACTGCTTTTACACCCTCTGGAATCTGCGTTCCTTCGACTTTGTCCCTTATACTTGGACAGAACTTCTCATTTGTCGAAGCTTTCAAGAACTTGTACTTGTTTGCTCCAACCTTTGAACCAGATGCAACAATTCCACCCGGGAATGGTGTAATAACCCCTTCAACGTCTGCAATTGCATCTACAGCTGCTTTCGCTGCTGCTAGAGCAGAGCCCTGTGTTTCAGCTAATATAAAGAAGTTTCCTCCAGCAATTCCGTTTGTATATCCTATTTCGTTTTCAACTATGAATTCACCTTCCATCATTGGAACTGCCCAGCATTTTCTTCCTCCTATTTCTACTTCTCTTTCGTATCCATCACCGAAGTATCTGAGTTTCCCACCAGTGTCAAACTTCTCTTCTGCATCTGGTAAACCGTTAAATGCTGCTGTAGTCGGCGCAGTCAAAACACACTGTCCAATTCTTGCAAGTAACTGCTGCTCTAATCCCTTCTTGCTCATATGGCAGATTTGGATGTAATAACCGGGTCTTCCATCTGGAGTTTCAGATGGTTTGGCTTTAATTTCTATTCCAGCTTCTGCTGGACACATTATAACAGAAGTACCAAACCCAGTTGCCTCATTTGCTGCGACCCAAGCCCAGTAGTAGTCGTACGCTGTTATGAGAACTCTGGCAACTTTTATATCAAACGCCTCAGCAAAAGTTTCTTCAACCTCAACACCGTTTACCTTCATATTATATTAACTGATTTTAAAGTAATTAAATCTTTTTATTTAATACCGAACGATACGTTTTTAAGCTATTTGAAGATTTAAAAGTATTAGGTTAAGCCGGGGTTGCAGAGTGGTACTGCGCGGGCCTTGAGAGCCCGTGCCCGAAAGGGCTCCTGGGTTCGAATCCCAGCCCCGGCGTTATAAGTTGTGCAAAAACTCGTA
>CAZFII010000184.1:0-2901 GCA_964518925.1 uncultured archaeon | reverse complement strand
TCACGGGATCGAGAGTCCCGTATGATTGGCCGGGCTACACCACCGGAGCTAATAGTATTTGTTTTAAAAGTGTTTATATTCCTTTTGCTCAACGATATGCATGTATGGACGAAGCGATAGAAAAAACTATTAAGGCGGGAAAGATATTAAAAAGAGTTGCAAAAGAGGCAGTAGAAAAGATTAAACCAAATGTAAAACTGCTTGAAGTTGCGGAATTCGTTGAAAATAGAATAGTTGAACTCGGTGCAAAGCCAGCATTTCCATGCAATATATCGATAAACAGTGATGCAGCACATTTTACGCCAAAGAAGAACGATGAGAGAGTATTTAAGAAAGGAGATCTTGTCAAATTGGATATTGGAGCTCATATAGACGGTTATATTGCGGATATGGCTGTAACAGTAGATTTAGGTGAAAACTCCGAATTGGTTAAAGCTGCTAAGGAAGCTTTAAAAGCTGGGATAGAAGTCGTAAAAGCCGGAGTAAACACAGCTGAAATAGGAAAGGCAATAGAAGACGTTATAAGTGATTTTGGATTTAAACCAGTAGTAAACTTAACTGGGCATGGATTGCTGCCATATATAGCCCATGCTCCACCGAATATATACAACTATGCAACAGATAGAGGTGTAGAACTTAAAGAGGGAATGATAATAGCAATAGAACCATTCGTAACTAATGGCGTTGGCAAAGTTTCTGAAAGAAGTGAGTGTGAGATTTACAGCTTAATAAGACCGAAACCAATCAGAATGAAAATAGCTAGAGAGATAATATCTAAAGTGGAAAGGGAATACAAGACTTTACCATTCGCTAAGAGATGGCTGGAAAAAGCTCCAGATGTTGTACTATCGAAACTTGTTAGAGAAGGAGTTCTTAGAGCATATCCAGTCTTAACGGAAGTTTCGAAGGGTTTAGTCTCTCAATGGGAACACACTTTGATAGTGGAGGAGGGAGGTGCAAGGGTAGTTACTGCTTAGTTACATGAACTCCACCATAGCCAACATATAAAATCTTATCGGGAGATAAAGCATCGATTATCTCCTTTCTATGAGTTACTGCAATAAGTGTAATACCAGCATCTCTTGCGATTTCAGAGATCTTTCTTGCAACTCTTATTGCTGTCATTTCATCTAAGTGAGCGGCGAATTCATCGACGAGCATTAAGCTCGGCTTCATTGCTAAACACAATGCAAGCTTAAATCTTTCCTTTTGACCAGTTGAAAGTTCTTTAAATTTAGCTCTATAAAGAACAGCGTCTGAAAGACCTGATTTGTTTAGAATCTCTACTGCTAAATGTATATCTTTAGTTATCTCATAGATCTGCTCAAGAATACTTTTATCTGTAATCTTTGGCTCGAATTCAAATGGGATTATCGCTGAAACCTTTTCAGCTTCAACTTCGACAACGCCACTACTTGGCTTATATGCTTCATCTTCTATGTTCAATGCCGCTCCAAGTATAATTCTCAGCAATGTGGTCTTTCCAGCACCGCTTGCACCAACAACTACAACAATTTCACCGGGTTTTATCTCCAAATTTACATCTCTTAGAACGTATCTCTCTACAACCCTTTGCTTTACTCCAAAAGATTCTAAAACGACTCTAACATCCTTTTTTAAACCTTTAACATTTAGAACATTACTAAACAGCTTTGAAACGTTTACGAGTTTTAGCTTTTTAAGCTTTGGAACTTTACCGTATCTCGATATGCACAACTTTCCCTTATGCCTTTTAGCGATTTCATCCGTTTCAAAGAATCTTCTTAAGTATTCCTCCGCTTCTCTTGTTAAAGGTTTGTATAAAACTGGCTTACCACTTGCAGTATCCCATACATAGTAAAATCCAGCCTTTTCAAAGAACGGGTTAAATCTAGCCATTTGAGCAATAGTCTCAACTAAATGCTTTCTCATTCTCATTTCTGGAATTCTCCTTTTCTCGATCCATTCTACAGCAGTTTTTACAGCTAGCATTCCCAGCCCATCTGCTCTATAATCTGGATGGACTACTACTCTCGCAATTCTTGAAGCTGCTGAGTTGCATATCCTCATAGCTTCTTCACTTGCCCTTTGCCAGAGTTTGTGTCTCGCAACCTTTAAAGAATACCTGCTTCTCAACTCAGAAAAAAGCTCCTTAAACGTCTCTTCTGGTGAAAATATATTTTCAAACCATTCCTTTGGAAATACCCTTTCTCTTATGTTTTCGATTACTTCATCGTTAACCTTCCTATGCATTAAAGGCACTGGAGGATCAACTCTCACATAAGCTACTACTTCAGGCTCATATGGCATTCTATCAATTAATTCAAATATCAAAAACCTTGAAGCGGGAGTAGATCCCTTTATTTCAAGTATGTGGACATTGCTACTGCCACATTTACATATGGGCTTTGTATTAGCTTCTATCAACTCGTTACAATCGTAACAAATCCATAACGCAACTCTACTCTTTTGACTTGCGTAATGATACTGCTCAAGCTCAGCAATCCTTTCAAAATCCTTCTCGTATATAGCTTCTCTTGCAAGTATTCTGTATCTGTATACTTCCTTTCCAAAACTGAGTCTAGGCAATTCTATTTTCTTTGAGAAGACTTCCCAAACTTTTATCTTTTCTCCGTTGTATATTTTGTAAAGCTCGTAATCGTCAAAGAGTAAAACCTTTTTCCCATGAACATCCTTTGGCTCGTTTTTTAGTAATACTTCGACCTCATCCCCTTTAAAAAACCATGAAGCTATTCCAGACATGTATAGGATTAATCCGTTGTCGAGTTCAACTGTTCCGAACCATCTATGTCTATACTTTGGAAGTTCGCGTCGAACGACTTTGGCTCGTAAAACTCTCATAATAGATATATCTCAAGTTAATAAATCTGATTTTTCAAGCATACGTTTTTCCAACCACAA
>CAZFII010000183.1:0-2975 GCA_964518925.1 uncultured archaeon | reverse complement strand
GTTCTCCCTTTCAGAAGATTTTGCAAGGAGCATTATTTCGCACATCTTGGCTGAAGCCTTTAAAGGCTTTCGGGTTTTTGTATTTAATGTTACTTAAATCGAAAACCACATCGAACCCTAAACAGTGTTGCATCATTGCTAATAATTTGATAAATCGTTTAATTTGATTTGAAATGCCAAACTTAATGGACTATTAAATTTCAAATCGATTGTCTGGAAAAGGTTTATATTCAACTATTAGACCATTTATGTGTCATTACTAATCTTGGATACAACGCTCAGAGATGGTGAGCAAACACCTGGAGTTTCTCTCAACGTTGAACAGAAGATAATGGTTGCAGAAGCTTTAGACAGTTTAGGAGTGGACATAATCGAAGCTGGAACTGCTATCGCATCTGAAGGAGATTTTAAAGCTATTAAAGAGATTTCTGAGAGGGGATTAAAAGCTGAGATTTGCAGTTTTGCAAGAATTAAAAAAGAGGACATAGATGCAGCAGCTGATGCCAATGCGGATTCGATATTTATGGTAGCTCCGTCATCTGACATACATATAAGAGCAAAGTTTAGAGGTAAGAGCAAAGAAGATATTATAGAGTATTCAGTCTCCGCAATTGAGTACGCTAAGGAAAGGGGATTGATTGTAGAGTTCGGTGCAGAAGATGCATCTCGTGCAGATTTTAACTTCGTTTTAAGTTTGTTTGAAGCTGCAGTTGATGCAAAAGCAGATAGATTAACCTTCGCTGATACCGTTGGCGTATTAACACCAGAAAAAGCTGAAAAGATTATGAAAGAACTTACAAAGAGGTTTAAAGTTCCTATTGCAATTCACTGTCACGATGACTTTGGATTAGCTACGGCAAACACGATTTATGCGATAAAAGGTGGTGCAAAGGAGTTTCATGCAACGATCAATGGAATTGGTGAAAGAGCTGGGAACGCAGCTTTAGAAGAAGTTGTAATCGCCTTGGAATACTTATATGGAATAAAAACTAAAATAAAAAAGGAAAAGATATACAACATCTCAAAACTAGTTGAAAAACTTACGAGAGTAGTAGTACCACCAAATAAGCCTATTGTCGGCGAAAACGCATTCGCTCACGAAAGTGGAATCCACACTTCAGCGTTGTTTAGGGATGCATCGACTTATGAACCGATATCACCAGAAGTTGTTGGAAGAAAGCGAGTTATCGTTCTAGGGAAGCACACGGGAAGAGCCAGTGTTGAAGCAATAATGAAAGAACTCGGTTACAAGGCAACGCCGGAACAGATGAAAGAGATTCTAATGAGAATTAAAGAAATTGGAGACAAAGGAAAAAGAGTGACCGATGCAGATGTAAGGGCAATTATTGAAACAGTCCTCCAAGTGAAGAGGGAAAAGAGGGTCAAACTCGAAGACTTAGTTGTATCAAGCGGTATGAAAACGATGCCAATGGCTAGTGTTAAACTCAAAATCAATGGAAAAGAAAAAATCGAAGCTGCAGTTGGAGTTGGACCAGTAGATGCTGCGATAAACGCTATAAAAAAGGCTATAAGCGATTTTGCAGATATAGAGCTTGTAAGTTACCATGTCGATGCGATAACTGGCGGAACAGATGCCTTAGTTGAAGTGGTAGTTCAGCTTAAAAGGGGTAACAAAATAGTTACTGCGAGAGGAGCGAGAACTGACATAATAATGGCTTCTGTTGAAGCCTTTGTCGAGGGTTTAAACATGTTAATCTAGCAATACATCTATTATAGCCAATGTGGAATCTCTTGCAATCTCTGGAATACTTCCACCTCCAAGAACAACTATAAGTCTTTCGTTGCATACCTCGGAAGCTAAATCTTTTAGCTTTTTAGCTATTTTTACGTAGTCTTTAACTGTTAAGCCAATATCTCCGTAATCACCCACATGAGTGTCGTGTCCAAAGTACCAAAATATCAAATCTGGTTTGTAGTTCCTTACTCTCTCACAAAACTCCTCAATATACTTAAAGTAATCTCCAGTAAAATAGTTTCTATCGATTTTTAGTCCATCCTCAGATGTATAATCGTTGTAACATATACAGAAATGCAATACGTTCATATCTTTGACGAGTTCCCTTGTCCCATCTCCATGGTGGGCATCTGTATCTACTATAGCAATCTTTTTTTCTCCAAACTTTTCGAATATGTTGTAAATACTTAAAACAACGTCGTTAAAACAGCAATATCCCCAAAAATAGCTTCTTCCAGCGTGATGTCCTCCAGCTCCTATGTAGCAAAATGCATTTCTCAACTTACCACTCATAACCATTTCTCCAGCTTTAACAACACCTCCAGCAGAATGCCATGCAGTCGAGCATAGAGGATCTCTTTTTACACCCTCTAAAAGCTCTTTCGTGTGGACTTTCAGTATTAGTTCTTCACTAACTCTTGGACACTCTATTAATAGAAAGTTTTCTCTATCGCTAAATATCTCAAAAGCTTTTGGGAAGTCCCTAAGCCTTGTTCCAATAGTTAAATAACTCCTTTTGCTAAAACTGGGATGATAGAAAACTCCTGTTGGTTTCATCATAATGTATTTGATTTAATTCTTAAAATCTCTTTTCATCAAAAATTTGTAACGTTTTATCATTGAAGCAAGGCAAAATGTTTAAGTATTATAATGTCCGACAATGTATACCAGATAGAAGACATGGAACACATAGGTGGAACTCAAATGGACGAACTACGTGCTCCAATATCGAGTCGGTGGAAGTATGCCACCTACACGAAAGATAAGCATAAGGTTAACGGAGAAGTATTACGAGATGCTCGAAATCCTTGTAGAAATTGGAGAGTTTACATCTGTAAGCGAGGCAATAAGAGAGGCTGTAAAGTTGCTTATAGAGAAGTACGAGGAGAAAATAGAGGGATATGTAAAGTATGGGAGGTATCGTTAGGAGGGTTGAGTTATGAAAAGTATAATCAGTAAGGCCCAGGAGTTTTTGGAAAAGGAAGATTTTAGGAAAAAC
>CAZFII010000182.1:0-2976 GCA_964518925.1 uncultured archaeon | reverse complement strand
CTGAGAGATAAAACCGATGCTGAATGGCTTTTAAAGAACTTCAGCAGAGTAGATGTATTGGCATCGGATCACGCACCTCACACGATTGAAGAAAAGGAAATGGGATTGCCCGGATTTCCCGGAGTTGAGGTTATGTATCCGATATTTGTAAACCTAGCTGTTAAAGGTATTATAAGTTTTAAAGATTTAGTCGATAAAATCGCAAAAAACCCTGCAAAAATCTTTGGATTCAAAGGATATGGAGAGATAAAGGAGGGAAATTACGCAAACCTCGCAGTTTTCGATTACAAAGACGTGAAAAGGATAAAAGTTGATATGTTGCATTCTCTATGCAATTGGACACCGTATGAAGGCTTTGAAGCTGTTTTTCCAAAGACAGTATATATAAGGGGTAGAGAGGCTCTAAATGATGGTAGTTTTGAGAGATTTGGCAGAGTTCTCTGATTTAATAATATTACTGCTTGCAATTTTACTCGATTTAACAATTGGTGAACCACCAGTTTTTATTCATCCAGTCTGCTTGTTCGGAAAAATCGTCGAGATTTTTAAGAAGTTTAGAAAGAATTTTAAGCCAGTAGTCGATTTCCTATACGGAGTTCTTACAGTTTTAGCAGTTGTATTAATTGCATTACTTCTAAGTAAAATTCAAATCTTTTTGATTGAGGTTTATCTACTTTTTACGTCGATATCAATTAAGAGTATGATAGATCACGCAAAGGATTGCATAGGAAACGGTATTATCAGACAAAACGTTCAAAAAATAGTTAGTAGAGACGTTTCAAAGTTAAACGATTACCAGTTGTGTTCGGCTGTGATCGAATCAATTGCTGAAAACTTCGTTGATGGTGTTTTTTCACCTTTATTTTACTTTGCAATATTTGGCTTACCGGGTGCTTTGATTTACAGAGCCGTTAACGTTTGCGATGCTATGATAGGGTATAAGAAGTACTACTACTTCGGAAAATTTGCGGCAAGACTTGACGATTTACTAAACTACATTCCTGCAAGGCTATCTCTAATCCTATTTGAGGTTTTGAAGAGGGGGTCGATTAAGTACGGAATTAAAAACAACGTAAAGCTTAACGGTTGTGCTATTTCTGCGATGTCATACGTCTTAGGTGTAAAGCTCGAAAAACCCGGTTACTATTCTTTACCCGGTAGATATCCAAAAGTTGAAGATGTGTTTAGAGCTATAGATGTGTTCAAAAGACTGTGTATGCTTGCAGTTTTGTTTATTTTGATAATTATAATTGTTAAGATATTATTGGTGTTGACCCTTTTAGATTGATATAGAATTCAAACCATATATCTTAGGCAAAGAATTTAAGAGTTAAAGTTTAGCTCCTTCAAGCTCAATAAACGTTTTAAATACGTTCAGCATAATTAAAGCTTAGTCAATTATTCAACCGAGAGTGATAACATGGCGTATTGGCTTTGCATTACTAACGAAGTAAATTGGAAAGTGATAAGAGAGAAGAATATCTGGGGAGTCCCTGAAAGGCATAAGAATACGATTGCTAAGGTTAAACCAGGTGATAAACTTGTGATCTATCTCAAGCAGGAGAAAATTGACAATGAAGTTAAAGAGTCGAGAATCGTAGCTGTCTATGAAGTTATCTCCGAGCCGTTTAAGGATTCTACGAGAATATTCAGTTCTAAGGGTATGAGAAATAGTGGTGAAACTTTTCCTTGGAGGGTTAAAATTAAGCCGATTAAAATATTTGACAAGCCAATTGAGTTTAAGTCCCTGATTCCAAAGCTAAGGTTCATAACGAATAAAAAGAAGTGGACAGGACATTTAATGGGAAAAGCAATGAGAGAGATCCCTGAGGAGGATTTTAGGTTAATTTTGGAGGGTCAATAATGGAGAGGAGGTTTATAGAATCGTTCGAATTCCCTATAAGATCGGTCAATGAAGCTTCTGCTAAGGAAAAAGGTGGAGGTGGAAGACCTCCTTACTGGGAAATGGTCTTTTGGTGGACTCGAAAGCCATTAGCTGGTGCAAGGGCTGTTATAGCTGGTTCTTTGCTTGAGGAGGGAGAGAATCCTGAGCTAAGGAAGAAAACTTTTCTTAATTGGCTTGGTTTTGGTCAGAATAAGAGTGTTCATAGATGCAATCCAACGTTTCCTGAAGAGATCAGGGAGAAGTTTAAGAGTGTAAAACTTCTCGATCCTTTTGCCGGTTTTGGCTCTATTCCACTCGAAGCTATAAGGCTTGGCATTGGCGAAGTTGTTGCTATTGAATTTCTTCCAACCGCTTACATATTCCTGAAGGCTATACTTGAGTATCCTAAGAGGTATGGAGAAAAGCTGAAAGAGGATGTTGAAAAGTGGGGAAATTGGATTATTGAAAGGCTTAGAGAAGATGAGGACATAAGGGAGCTTTACGATGAGGATGTTGCAGTTTACATAGGCACTTGGGAGGTTAAATGCCCAATATGTGGTAGATACACTCCTCTGGTTGGAAACTGGTGGCTTGCAAGAGTAGAAAAGAAAAGATACGCCTACATGAAGCCTAAGGTTGAACGTGACAGAGTTACCGTTGAGATTGTAGAAGGTAAGAAGGATGCTCCATCGCCGAATGTTAGAGGAAGACCAGAGCTTGCAGAGTGCTTGTTATGTGGAAGCAGAATAACCTACATTGATCCAGAAACTGGTAGAATTTACGGCTCGAAGGGAGAAGTGTCGAAAGCCTTGAGGAACAGGTTGGAGTTCTATCCAAAGTTTGCCATAAAGGAGTGGAATGCTAAGCTTGAGGAGTATTTAGACGGAAGGATAAGCTTGGAAGAGCTTAAGAATGTTAAGGCAAGACCGAGACTACTTGTGAAGGTTAAGGTTGCAGATAGAGATTTGGAGTTTCAGCCATGCAATGAGGGAGATAACGAGAAATTGTGGAAAGCTTTGGAGAAAGTTAAGGAAATTTGGGGAGATGCGGATATTCCGACTGAATTATTCGCACCCTATCAGATGGGTACA
>CAZFII010000181.1:0-2977 GCA_964518925.1 uncultured archaeon | reverse complement strand
AAAGTTTAAAAATAATGTAAATTAATAATTTTAAAAATGGACTTAGCAAAGCTTAAATAGCAATTTTTAAACTCCTTAGCTCGGAGGTGAAAAAATGACAGAGGCAGTAGTATACGTTGGTCAGAAGCCAATAATGAATTACGTGCTTGCAACCCTTACTCAGCTAAATGAGGGAGCAGATAAAATAGTTATAAAGGCAAGAGGTAGGGCTATAAGCAGAGCAGTCGATGTAGCGGAGATCGTTAGGAACAGATTCATGCCAAACCTAAAAGTTGAGAAAATAAGCATAGATACAGAGGAACTAGAATCCGAACAGGGTAGAAAGGTTAACGTGTCTACAATAGAAATCGTTCTTGCAAAAACTTAGTCCTCTATAGCTTCTCTCCCCTTTTTCAATAGTAGTCTATACCTCGGATTGTTCATAGCACTTATAAGTGCCAACATCATTTGTTTCAGTTCTTTCCGTTTTATTTCTGCATATCTATGTGCATGAATTAACGGCAAAAGATATCCGTCCGCTTCTAAGCTTATTAGCATTCCTATTAGCTCATCGTCAACTTTTCTATTAGACTCTACTAAGTATATATTACCGTAATCGATCAATCTCAAAAATGCTGCGTTGATATTATTTATTATGTTTTTTATATTTTTGAACTTTTTTAAAATGAATTTCGAAAGAGTTGTTTCTGGTTCAAGAGACCACTTTTCAGTGTTTTTACGCTTAAAAGGTATATAGGCCGCTTTTTCTTCTCCGAACTGTTTTAATGCAAGCATTTCAAGGATTGGAGTATCTGTCAATTCTTGAGAATCTACGAACTCATTAGTATAGAAACTCTTAGCAACGAAAGCTACGTCTTTGTCTAAAACCTTATTGAGTGCGTGAAGGTATTCTATGTACTCTAAGAGAACTACTAAGTTCTCTCTATCTTGATTGTTTCCTTTTCTGTAGCTTTTTTCTATTTTTTCAAAGTACTTAGATCTGCTGAGTAGGGTTTCCCTTCTACCTCTTCCTTCTTTTACATCCCTTTTGATGTCATCCCACCAAAGCTCTAACAATTCTAAGAATTCGTTGAGAAGGTTTGACAACTCATAACAATTCTCTAAGTTTTTATACGTGTTCTTTTCAGCGTAAACTGGTGGTCTTATGATAAATCCGCTAAGAGTTCCATCTAACAGTATGAGATCTACGTCGTCAACCATTGCTCCAGCTCTGAGTTCCATTAGTGACATGTGAAGTCTAATCCTCTCATCAATGTGTTTGTAAGGCTTAAGTGTTGTTACATCGTGTAGCTCAAACAGTTCATCTCCAACTGCAACACCGGAAACAGCGTACAGCACTACTCCACTAAACCTCTCGCATCCCTTGCTACCATCAACACCGTAAGCTTTGCATTTAATCGGTTTCGGTAGTTCAAGCCATTTCTTATCGATTTTGTCTGCTATTCTTTCCACTACTCTAAGCGTTTCATCGAGTTTCTCAGAGAACTCCTTTAAGATCCTATCGCTGAGTCTGAACAGCATAGTTAAATCCTTTTGAATTTTCCTTCTATTATTCCAGTGTAGTATTTCAGTGGAGCCCCTATCTTTAGCCCTTCTCCATCCTTTATATCGAGTATTCTGAAAGTTCTCTCGTGATCACCAAATCTGTTTTTAACTACCGCTATAGCTTTTAAGAGTTCACCCTCGAACTCTACATGCCTCCCAATAAGCAAGTAATCGGCGAAGTAACTTATTCCGTAGCCAGTTAGGTGAAACACGTCTACAGCCTCTGGAGTTTCAACCACTCCAATTACTAAGCAACCACTCGATTTTAACATTCTTCCAAGTTTTGAAATAACATCAACGATGTGTTCTTTTGATATTCCATACAGTTCGAGTACGTTTATCGGATCGATAACCACTACAGAAGGTGAATACTCTTTGAAGTCTTCGACAACTGTGTTGTAAAACTCACCAATGCTCGACAAATCCATGCATTCTTTAACGATTAAATTCTTTGGCTCATATCCAAATATCCTTTGAATCCTTTCAAGTATTACATCCTCATGCTCGTCGAACGAGTAGAATATTCCCTTTTCGCCTCTCCTATCGTTTTCTATTAATATCTGTAGACTTAGATTTGTCTTCCCAACTCCGGTCTTTCCAGCAATTATTAAATACGAGCCTCTGACTATTCCACCCTTGAACATCTCGTCAAGTTCTCTACTTCCAGTGCTGATTACTTCCCTTTTCCAAATCTTCTTTGGCTCGTATGGTATTATCGGATAAACTTCTAAGCTTTTAGGCTTAATTTCGAAGTAGTGATCTCCAACGTACGCATCGCCTCTGAACTTTAAAAGCCTTAGCACTTTTAAAATCTTTCCGTTCTTTTCTATTCGATCTAGGACGATCTCACCGCTCATTATATAGCTGATAACCTCTCTTCCAACTTCTTTGTAAGCTTCTGCAGATATAAGAGTTGTTGTACCAGATGCACTCAATTTGTACATTATCGTTGAAAGAATCCTTCTGTATAATGCAAGGTCTTTTACCATATCCGATATGACTCCAATACCATCTATAAAAACCCTATCTGCATCCTTTGTGACATCGTCTATGGACTGTATAAAGCTAAAGACTTCAGATTTCGTGTCTGTATCCCAGAACATTATGTCTTGGCTTAAAATGTTGACTTCTGTGAGTTTATCTACGAACTCTATACTGTCTACTGGTATTTTGAAGTCTTCAGCTTGTGCTTTAACTTCATCTTCGCTTTCATCGAATAATATACACACTACTTTCTCTCCTTTTCTTGCACCTTCAGCGAGAAAGTGTAGTCCGAACAGTGTTTTTCCAGTTCCGGGGCCACCCTTTATTAGATACGCACGACCCTTTATAAAGCCACCTTTAAGAATTAGGTCTAACCCCTTAATCCCCGATGAGATTCTTACCATTATCATCACCTAACTCTAAGTAATTCTTAAAAAAAATAAAAAAA
>CAZFII010000180.1:0-3019 GCA_964518925.1 uncultured archaeon | reverse complement strand
ATGGTTGCTGAGACCGAAGGCTCCAAAGTGCAGAAAATCTCAGCCGATAACTGTGTATTCTTCTATCCAGAAGCATCGCCAGAATCAGAAAAAATGGAGCTCGAATTTAAGTTCATCGGAACGGATTTCAAAATGGAGTAAGTTTTTATTAATTTTTAAATTAAAAATATTTTAAAAATTAATCCAGATACTTTGCAATATCAGGATAGTATTTTTCTATGATTTCTTTGGCTTTCTCCAAATTAATCTTAATTCCTCTCTTCTCAGCCATGTTCGGTAGGACTTTCTCAAATCGAACTTTGATGCCATTAACTCCTGCTATGCTCTTCTCAACCCAAGCATCTACGCCCATCGGATACTCCAAAGCATCCTTGTAAACCTCTTCAATCAATTCCTTGAGTTCAGATTCTTCAACTTCTTGCTTCATTTTATCTTCTTGCTCTGCTAATTGTTTTAGCTCTTGTTCAACCTCTTGGACTTTCCTCTTAGCTTCCTCTATTAGTTCCGAGTATTCTTTAAAAATCAATTCAATCTCTTCAAACTTAGCCTGTAATAATTTGAAAGCCTCTTCTTTTAGTCTAGGTATTAAAGATGCAATTTCTTGTTTCTTAGCCTCAGCCTTCTGTATAAGCTCTTTAGCCTCTTCAAGTTCTGCAAAGTACCTATCAAGATTGGACACCTTATCAGACCCCTTGAAGTATTGCGTTAGCCATTCTCTAACCATCGTTGAGAGTTTTAGATTTTTCTTTTTGATTAATTCGAACTGCCATTTGTAAATCTTAATAGACGTTACAACAAAACCCTCATCTTTCATCACAATCCCTCCGTATTACCTGTAATACCCAACAAGATGGGGTTGTAATACCAACAACCTCAATAAAATAACATAATAAAATAAAAATAAGATTAGTTGATTTGTTGTTGTAGTTAAACACTCCTTGATTTCTTTTGGAATTATTGTTGTATGTTGTTTTATTGTTTGTTTTGTTGTATTGTATTATTGTTTGATTAATTTGTTTGGTATTACTAGTAGTAATACCAATTTCTAAAATTAAGTTTGGTAATACTACCTCACGAAAATCATTGTTGTTTGTTGTATTATAAGACTCCATGAGAAGCATAGGAAGGACACCTCTTTTAAAAAATAAAGAATTAAAAATAAAATTATTCAAAATCAATTTTTGCGTAGCCTTCTCTAATCAATCTTAATCTACCGTTAACGCTTCTTGCCAGTCGTGGATACTTTTTTGAGAATCTGTCATAAATCATAGGAAATTCTCTGCCCAACTTCTTTAGTATGTCTCTAATCTCTCCTTGTAAAGCCCTTGCAAGTTCCTCTTGGACGTACTCTGCTGTAACTTCTTCAGCTTTCTTTCCTTCGTAGCCACTCCATTCGTGATAATCTACTAAAAACTCAATCCACATCTTTGGAACTCTTATTGTTATATCTATGCCCTCATAGATTTCATCGCACTTTTTCTTATTCGTACTCATATTTATCACCTAAAAAATTAGATTTTGTCGATTGGAATGCCGTATTTGTTCAGAAAACTCATAGCCAAGCCGAATGTTGGAGAACTTCTTTCAATCGTTACATAATCAAATTCTCCACTGCCATTTTTACCAAACAACGTTAGTATTCCCATTCTTATATGTAATGTTGCTTCTTCTACTTCTATCCCTAAGAATGTCGGTTTTGTTTCGTTTGTTTTGTCCATTCTCGTTTCTTGTTTGTCCACCCTGTGGCTCTCAAACCAACCCAATCTGGCTTGAACACATACCGCCATTGGATATCACCAGTGGAACATATGACCCACAATATATTTAAATTTTTTGGTTTATTTAATCCGCTATTTACGTATTATATGACACAAGAAATTAACTTAGTTTCATTATCTGACATCCACAATCTTTAAATTTACAGCGGTAAATAATACCCAATAATGGCACGTATAACTTTAGAAATAGATATTGATGAGTTAATAACGAAGAAAGAAGTTAAAGTTGATGATAGAGGTAGAGTATATATTGGTCGTGAACTTTGTGGTGAGGATGTTACAATATTAGTAATAAAAAAGAAGAAGCCAGCAGAAGCATCACTGTAAGGTGATTTTGTGGTTGATGCCCAGCAGATTGCGGAGAAGGTTCGTGATCTGATTTTAGGATCGATAAAAGAAGAGTTCAAGGAATTCAAGGCTGAAGTTAGGGGTCAGCTTGAAGGTTTTTCTAAAGCTATTGAAGGCATGAAGATGGCAATGGATAGCATGAACAAGAGGATGGACAGTATTGAGAGAAGGCTTGACAACATAGAATCTGAGGTTAGGGAAATCAGAAAAGAGCTTGTAATTATCCACCGTAGAATTGACGAAACTAATCAGAGGATCGACCGTTTGTCGGATACGATTGTAACTTTGTCTTCAAGGATCGACAAATTGGCTGAGAAGGTTGAGGAGAACACTATAGAGCTTAGAGAACTTAAGGCTAAGGAGAAGATTATCGAAGACATTTTAAGGAGATTGCAGAAGTTGGAGGATCACGTTTTTGCATAGCTAAATATGCTTATAAATTCTACCTCTAACATCGACATTGATGACGACGATTACTTTTTCTTTTTCATAAACCTTAAACAAGGCACGATAATCTCCAATTCGCATTCTATATAGGTTTTCTCCGATTTTAATGACGTTTCTAACGTTCGGAAAATTTTCTAATGCTTTCAACTTCTCTTTAATTCTTTCAGCATCAGGAAACTTCTCTAACTTTTTGTTAGCTTTTGGCAAAATGTAGACTTCGTAAGTCATAATTTAATCAATTTGTAGAACTCTTTTCTACTCACAATTTCATCAGCTTCTTTTATGAGTTCAATCTCCTCATCCGTTAAAATTAGATCTTCTAGGAGTTCGAGAATTCTATCAACTTTAGCTTCAATTCTTTCCATTCGCTTTAGCAGTTCAGCTTCATTCATAATCAATATTACTTAAGCTCTACATTATATAAAGTCTATTTCCTCTTTTCAAAG
>CAZFII010000179.1:0-3019 GCA_964518925.1 uncultured archaeon | reverse complement strand
CTAAGAAAGCCTTGCATCTCACAGTAGCTCTGAAGCAAAGATATTTGGCAATCAGATAAAAATCCTTCAGTTAGAGAATCTACAACTCCTTAACCTTTTTACTCTTCCCATTTTTAGATCAACTTAATTACTACCTTCCAGAAATATCCTAATTAAATAAACCTCTTCATCCACGAAATCTTTATTGTTAAATCTGATAAATATTCCTCAGCTATGAAGTCTGGCAGAACTTAATACTGTGAGGATAATGAGATCACTTTGAGTTTTACTTTTTGACTATTTTCCTTGGATTCAACTTTAAAATCTTATCTATTGCTCCCTCACCTATCACGAGTATGAACTTTCACAGCGATAGATGGAACTGCTGTCAATCTAACAGAGCCAAAGTGTTTCGAAATTTACCGTTCATTATGACTAAACTTCTTCTTTACAGTTTTAACTGGCGTTTAAAATCTCTCTACTAAGCTCCATTATCAATTCATTCGTCATATATCGGATTATGCTATGCAAATCTAAATAAAGCTTCGATTAAAATATTAAATAATGAAGCTTGACATGAGTAGATATAAACCATTTAGGGAGATGGGCAAAACCTGCAAGACGAGAGAAATTAAGGAGAAGAGAGTTGTATGGCCAAAGTTTTACTTAGAATCTTACTTTAATGGAAGGTTTAGGGCGAGAGTATTAAGGTTGAGTGACGTTGAAGAAGTTGCGGAACTATGGAGGATTGGTTATCCCGAAGTTTACGGCTCAAATTATGACTTCGTTCTTTATCCAGATGAGATAAGAGAAAAGGTAGCGTTAGAAGAGAGATGGGAAAGAGACAAATATGAGAAGAGGCATTGCATGGTAATTGCGGAAGAGATTTCAACTAAGAAAATAGTTTCGTGTGCTTTACTTACAAAGGACGACAAAAATTTGGAAATAGAATATTCAATGCTTACAACACATCCAGACTACAGAGGGCAGCACGTACGTTTGGGAATTAGTCTAGCGATAGAACAAAAAATTGCAGAGAGTGGAGCAGAATATCTAACAACTTTCCTTGAAACATGGCATGACATAACGCAAAAGTTGTGCATAAGGAGAGGTTGGAAGATAGCTGGAATATTTCCTGGAAGGTTTACGAGATGGGCAGGAAACAACAAAGAATACAGAGGATGCGTTGTTTACATGTACAGATTCATTAATAAAGGGGAAGAATATGCTACAAAACCTGAAGAGTGGAGTTTAGCTGATGAAGTTAAAGAAGTTTGGGAATGCCTAGAGAGAATAAACAAGAAAATAGAAGAGAACGCTGAGAAGTACAATATTGAGGAGTTAAAGAAACTCATTACACCATAGGAGTTCAGAAGTGTTGACAAAATAATAAAAATTATAGATATTTCAACTCAATGTGCAAGCTTTAAACATTGAACACTTAATCTTTTCACGAAAGATATCTTGGAGAATACATTATTAATCTCATCACCCATTGATCTCATATGTCATATAGGTTTCTCCCCGAGCACGAGGCGAAAGAGCTACTTGAAAAATACGGGATTAAAACCGCCCGCTGTATCTTGGTTGAAGACGAAGAGGAAGCTGTATCTGCCGCTAAGAGCATAGGCTACCCCGTTGTTATGAAAGTTGCTGGGATTATTCATAAGAGCGATGTCGGAGGAGTTATCCTCGATATAAAGAACGATGAGGAGGTTAGAAAAGCCTTCAAGCATCTGATTTCGATACCCGGTGCTAAAGGCGTCACAGTTCAGCCGATGCTTCCGAAGGGGATAGAAGTCATTGTGGGCGTTGGCGAAAACGAGCAGTTCGGGAGTTACGTTATGTTCGGTTTAGGTGGTGTTTTCGTCGAAGTTCTCAGAGATGTTTCTATTAGGCTACTTCCAGTTACGAGGGAAGATGCGAAGGAGATGATTAAGAGCATTAAGGGTTTCAAAATCCTAAGCGGTTACAGGGGTTTTAAAGGGGATATCGATGCTTTGACAGATCTAATAGTCAAGCTAAACGAGATCGTTGAGAAGGAGGACATTATCGAGATGGATCTAAATCCAGTTTTCGTTTACGAAAGGGGATATGCTGTTGCCGATGCGAGGATAATTAAAGGAAAGAGAAAAAGATTCGATTATAAGATCGATGATCTCGAAAGATTGGTTTATCCAAAGAGTGTTGCCGTAATCGGTGCTTCAAGAATAGAGGGAAAGCCGGGTTACAACATCGTATTAAACCTGAAGAGATACTTTAAAGGGGAGATATATCCAATTAATCCGAAAGCCGACAGAATTTTGGATCTCAAATGCTACCGTAGTATCTTAGACATCCCAAAGGATATCGATCTCGCAATTATTGCAGTTCCAGCTCCTTTTGTTCCCCAAGTGATGAAAGAGTGTGCCGAAAAGGGAGTGAAGGGTGTCGTAATTATCAGTGCGGGATTTAGCGAAGAGGGGGAGGAAGGAAAGAAATACGAAGAAGAAGTCCTCAGAATCGCAAGAAAGCACGGCATAAGAGTATTCGGGCCGAACACAACGGGAATTATGAATCTCGATAACGGTTTGATCACGTCTTTCGGACTATTCCCCGAGATAAGAAAGGGTTCGATCAGCATAATCGCCCAGACTGGTCTATTTTTGGGGATACTCGTGGAGCATATTTTGACTAACCATCCGAGTATTGGATTTAGCAAAATCTTCGGAATGGGGAACAAAATCGACGTGGACGATTACGAAGTCTTGCACTATCTATCAAAGGATGATAAGACGAAGGTTATCGGAATATACATGGAGGGTGTCAGAAACGGGAGGGCATTCTACGACGTAGCCAAAAAATCTGATAAAGCCGTTGTCGTGTTTAAGAGCGGGAGAACTGAATACGGAAGAAAAGCGGCTTTAAGCCATACAGCTTCGATATGCGGAGACGACGATGTTTTCAATGCTGTATGCGAACAGGCGAATATCATACGGGTTTACAGTTTTGAGGAATTACTCGATGTTGCGAAAGCTATTTCTCTCCAGCCACCTCCGAA
>CAZFII010000178.1:0-3022 GCA_964518925.1 uncultured archaeon | reverse complement strand
TCTTTACTCTTATTTAAACACTTTTATATAGTTCAACAGCTAACAAAATACTAAAATAATTTTTTAGATTTATTTATTTTATGTGTTCTATAATAAATTTATATTCCATAATAAAAAGCTATAAATATTTTTTACTTTTAAAGCTCTTTTAATTTTGTTTTTAAGTTTTTTATGATTTATAAATTTTAATTTATACTAAGGATCTTTTAATTGCTTTGTTTAATATATGTGGAAATTGGGTTATTATTTCTCCAAGATTTCTATGCATGGTTTTCGAAGATCGCTTAACAAGTCATGAAAAAACTAATTAATCCAAAAACTATTATAAATAATATATGAAAACGATTATTCTGGCTGGTGGTAGTGGTACTAGATTGTTCCCCCTGAGCAGAGAGTTATTTCCAAAACAATTTATAAAATTCAATGGAGAATCACTCTTTCAAAAAGCGGTTAAAAGAGCTATGCTCTTTTCAAAGCCTGAGGATATATACATTATAACTAATGAAAAACATAAGTTAATGGTAATGGATCAACTATCAGAGATAGATGTTAACGCTGAAATATTAACGGAACCAGTTGCAAGAAATACATTACCTGCAATATATTATGGAATTAAGAAAATATCTGAAAGTGGTAGAGCCAAAGTTGCTGTTCTTCCATCAGATCACCTAATCGAAGTAAACGAAAACTACATAAAGGCTTTTAGAATTGCTGAAAAGCTCGCTGATAAATACCTAGTAACGTTCGGAATAAAACCAAATAGACCTCACACGGGATACGGCTATATAAAACCTGGAAAAGAAGTTGACGGCGGTTACGAAGTTGAGGCATTTGTAGAAAAGCCTGATTACGAAACTGCAAAGAGATACGTTGAGGAAGGATACCTATGGAACAGCGGAATGTTCTTATTTGATTCAGAGATATTTATAGAGGAGTGTAAAAAATACGCTCCAGAGGTCGTTGAGGCTTTTGAGAACGATATAGATTCTGCCTATTCGATTGTCCCAGAGATTTCAGTTGATAAGGGTATTATGGAAAAGACTGATAAAGCGGCAGTGGTACCATTAAACACGTATTGGAACGATCTCGGAAGCTTTGATGCATTGTACGAAATAATGGATAAAGATGGTAATGGAAACGCAGTCAAAGGTGAATTCGTTGGTATAGACTCCGAAAACAATCTTATAATAAGTGAAAGGCTCATTACAGCTATTGGTTTAAGAAATTCGATAGTGGTTGATACAAGAGATGCACTACTCATAGCCTCAAGGAATGAAGCGCAAAAGGTAAGAGAAATAGTGCATAAGTTAAGGGAAAGAAAAGATAGAAGAGTAGAATACCCTACAACGATCTTTAAGCCATGGGGTTTTTATACGGAAATCGAGGCTGGAAAATTCTACAAAGTAAGAAAACTCACGATTTTCCCAAAGAGAAAGCTTAACGCTGAGATGCATTATCATAGAAGTGAGCACTGGATAGTTGCTAAAGGTATTGCAAAGGTTAAAATAGGTGAGAAAGAGTTCTTGCTCAAGAATGGAGAAAGTACGTATGTTCCCGCTGGTATTAAACACGAATTGGAAAACCCGGGATTACTCCCATTGGAAATTATAGAAGTGCAGATAGGAGAATACTTAGGAGACGATGATGTAGTTGAACTAGAGTATTAAAATTCGATCATTTCTCCAGTTCTTTCATATGTTTTCATCCCTATTTTTTCAAGTTCTTTGCTAAACTCTTCAGATTTTAAAACATTCAGAAATAGCTTTACAGATTCTTTATTTAATCTATCCTTTCGTATCAAGAAGTCGTACTCCTCAGCCCTTATCGGTATAAAATCCAATCCGTATTTTATTGCTACACTCTTTATTCCAATTCCAACGTCTGCTTTACCACTTAAAACCGATACAGCAACGGAGGTATGTGTTTTTGCCTCAACCTCGTAACCCTTAATAGACTTAACAACTTCATCAAAATCAATACCCAAATCGTTAGCAAGCTTTTTTAAGTTCATATCGAGTAGTATTCTCGTCCCAGATCCTTTATTTCTGTTTATGAATGTAACATCTTTTCTGAGCAAATCTCTAAAGCTCTTTATCCTCTTTGGATTTCCCCTTTTTACTATAAAACCCTGTTCTCTTAAATAACCTTTAACCAGAACAACGTCTTTTAGCCTATATTTCCTTATGAATGGTTCGTTGTAAACTCCAGACTCGTTAAGCAGATGAGTTCCCGCTATGTCTGCTTCTCCTCTTTTTATCGCTAAAATTCCACCAGTTGAACCAACGTTTATAACCTTTGCGTTTATAGGCTTGATTTTATTCAAAATCCTTAAAATTATGTCTACTCCAATGCAATGACTTCCAATGATCATTAGATCCGCTGGCTTTAGCCTACTGAAGAGTTTAACCTCTACATTTTCCCCTTCCTCAAGCATTACAACGTTTTCTGGAATTTCTATAAACCCATCTGAGAATGCCAGAGAAGTTATAGCTCCACTGTAGTAACCGCTAACTGGATAAGCCATGTATCCCTCGGAACCCTTAGCTATGTTAACTGGTAGGAACTCCCTTCTTCCCTCAGCAGAAAAAGTCTTAGTAGCAATTTTAGCTCTAATTCTATTCTCCTCCTTTGGAATTCCTGCTAAAGCCCTTAAAATTGGTGCAACTAATACCTCAAATACTATCAAAGCTGAAGTTGGATAACCCGGCAATCCAAAGACTGGTTTACCGTTACATATTGCTATTATCGCTGGCTTCCCCGGCTTAACTGCGATTCCGTGAACGATTACACCTGGTTTCCACTTGTTTAAAACTCGATAGACTATATCTCCTACTCCAGCAGAAGTTCCACCGCTTGTAATAACTATGTCTGCTATTTCCAAACCCCTTCTAATTAATCTTTCAATTTCATCCTCTCTATCCCTTGCAATTCCTAAAAATAAAGCTTTACCACCGTTTTCTTCTACAGCAGAGAATAGAGTATAGGAATTTACATCGTAAATCTTACCGAACTCCAATTCTTT
>CAZFII010000177.1:0-3048 GCA_964518925.1 uncultured archaeon | reverse complement strand
CCCTCCTTTGTCACTTCGTAGAAATCTGGATGATTCATAGCCATTCTTATAAGTCTCCTCCTAAATTGGGCAATATCCTTAAATTTAGCACTACAGTAGTGGAATTTTTTAGCTTTTTCGTATTCTCTTACGATTTCATCGCATTCAACGTAGTAGTCTTTAACTTTATAACCTCTTTCAACAATCGCCTTAAAGTTCGTTTCAGATACCTCTAACTGATTAACGTTTAGAAAGGCATCGAGTTCGTTTGCAATGTCAACAATTTCCTTTTCAAATCTTATTGCTGGTATTTCAAAACCAGCTTCGATACCCAGTTTTTTTGCAATTCTTATCGGTTCTCTGTAGAGTTTTACGTTTTTTAGCTCTGGAGGATGAAATCGAATCTCATCTAAGTACTTCGAGAGTTTTATTAAAACATCTTCTTTTGCTGGGATACTCGTGTAGAGATGTGAGTGTAAGTCTTTTGCGAGCTTTAAAAACTCTAGAACTCTCTCAAGTCTTAGTAAGGGCTCTCCACCCGTTATCGCAATACCTTCAGCAGACATAAGCTCAAGCTCTTCTATGAAATCTTTGACATCCTTTACTTCTCTTTCGTTTGCGAATACTACGTCTTTTCCAACTCTTTCCTTAGATATCGGGCAATAAAAGCATTTGTTTTTACAGATCCCAGTAACGAATAAAACGAGTTTTGCACCCTTTCTGCAAATTCTACAACCTTCTGGAAGATAACTGTAGTAGCTTCCAGCCTCAATTCTTTTCATTCAATATCTAATATGATTGAAAAATATTTATCTATTCCTCTTCTCATAATACTCTTTAACCATAAATTCATAGTCCTCTTTTCTTAAGACAAAACCTCTATCGTTTGGTTTAAAGAAGACTTTAGGAAGCTCAGCTTTTTCAACTCCTTCTCTTATGTTGAATTCTCTCGTAAGGTTGTGTATTCTCTCTCCAGCCCTTTTTAAATCTTCAACGGTAATCTTTTTCCCAGTTACTATTTCGTAAAGTTTTGCAATTTCTTTCCAGCTCATTCCGATGACGGGTAAGCATAAAAACCTGCAAAAAACTAGAGAATCTACAACACAGTAGAAGTCCTCAAGCTCTTTAACTAAAGATGCCTGACCTTCTGCCAAAAATCTGTCGACAACTCCAGTTAGATTTGGTCTGTATGCACAACTCCTCATATGACAAGCCCCTCTCTGAGATGTGACGTATGATAGAGCCATGCCGTACAAGCCACGGGGATCGTATCCCGGTAACTCTAAGCCTCGAACGTGAACGGGTTCAACAGATGCTTTGAGAACTTTTGATGCCCTTGCAACTCCTTCAGCTAAAACGTTTCCTATTCCATCCCTAAACGCTATCTTCTTCAATAAATCAAGGATGGCTTCGGAATCCCCAAATTTGATACTACCAATTCCATTTTTTTCACAACAAGCCATATAATACGCTATGACGTTTCCAGCTGAAATCGTATCCATTCCATATCTATCGCAGAGATCGTTTGCCTTAATTATAGATTCTATGTCGCTGTTGTAACATAAGGAACCAAAGGCAAAGATCGTTTCGTATTCTGGGCCTTCTACTTCTATGTCATTGATTTTGCTTATCTTTCCACACGAAACTGTACAAGCATAACAAGCGCTACTTCTTTTAACGTACTTCTTTAAAGCTTCGGCATTTATCATTTTAGCATATTCAAAGCTACCTTTTTCCCAGTACTTAGTTGGAAAGACTCCCGCTTTATTCACGACATCTACCATGTTCGGAGTTCCATATCTACGCATTGCCTCTAATTTTTTGACTACGTTCTCGTTAAGCCATTTCCTGAACTCTTTCAATTCATCTGGTTTTGCAACTTCAACTTCTCTACTACCTTGAATAACGATAGCCTTCAGCTTCTTTGAACCCATAACAGCTCCAGCACCGCATCTACCAAACTGTCTTCCTTTTCTGTGTGTTATGCATGCAAATCTAACGAGGTTTTCTCCCGCTTGTCCAATTGATAGAACCTCTCCGCCTTCATCTTTTCTTAGAATTTCTTCCGTTTCATAGCAATCTTTGCCCCAGAGATGAGATGCATCTCTTATCTCTATTTCTTCATCTTTAACTGAGATGTAAACTGGCTTTTTAGCCTTACCAGTTATAAATAAGAAATCTATACCTGTTTTCTTCATTTCATAAGCTATAAAGCCACCGCATTGTGATTCACCGTAGCCATTTGTCATTGGAGATTTAAAAACACAAGTCATTCTCGATGCTCCAGAGATTCTAATTCCGTTAAGTGGTCCAATACCAAAAATTATGGCGTTTTCTGGACTAAATGGATCTACTTTAACTGGGATTTCAAACAAGAGCTTAGTTGCTACACCCTTTCCACCAATGTACAACTTTTCCCATTCTTTTGGAATTTCTGAAATCTTAACAGAACTCTCAGTTAAATCGATTCTTGCGACTTTCACCTTGTATTTTTTGTATGATGAGTATTAAATTTTATTTTTGTCAAAATTGGCATTATAAATATTTAAAAATTTATTTAAAAAGACATGATGATTCAACATTGTTAATGTGTTTAAATCGTCCACTTTAATATGAACTATAAACTCTAGTTCATATGTGGATTTTATGAAAATATTATTTTTATAAAATAAACTGACTTACCGCTAATTAATTATGTTTTATATATCGTATATAATACTTTTAGAATAATAAGATTTGGTAATGTTACCTTAATGTGTATGAGTTATAGTAATGAATTCAGAGTTTAATTAAGTTTTTAAGCATTTTTAAAGATTTATATAATTTTAATGAATCAATGGTTATTATTTTTCAAAATAGAATAATTGTTCTATTATAATTTTTTATTGGATTAATTAAGTTATAAGCGTTCTAATGATTAGTATAAAAGATTTTAATTTTATTGCTAATTCTGTTCCAAAAGTATAAAATGATCTTCTACTGCATGAATTAACTAAAGCTAACCAAATATTGTTTCTACTTTTAACAAAAGTTAACATTTCTTCTAATTCAACAATAGGATTTTCTATA
>CAZFII010000176.1:0-3060 GCA_964518925.1 uncultured archaeon | reverse complement strand
CCCTTAAGTTAATGAGAACGGTAAAGGATATTAAGTAGTAGAAATAACTTTTGGCAAATGAAAAGAGATGTTACCGAATTGAAGTACGTAATACTAAAGCCCCTAGGATATCCCCTTAAAGCAAGCTATCACGAGTATCCAGTAGTAGACAATCCAAGGGTTTTTGATGTGTATGCAAAGGATCAGTGGAAAGGTGAATTCGTTACAAAGGGTAAACTTTTATTTGATTTAAGGATGTTCCCAGATTTCGCATTTGAAGTAGTTGATTTAGATCCTCCTTCAGGTTACATTTCGGATTCTACTGTTATACTAGTTGAAAGCGATTCCAGAATCATTGAGACAGAGATAGTTAGAGATGTTTCACTAAAGGATGTAGTTGGTCAAGAAGAAGCTAAGAAAAAGGTCAAAGTAATATTAAAATTCTTAAAGAATCCAGAGAAGTTTGGAAAGTGGGCTCCAAAAAACGTTCTATTCTACGGCCCACCCGGAACTGGTAAGACTATGCTCGCAAAGGCTTTGTCCAATGAAGCTAAAAGACCATTTTTATCAGTCAAATCCACTAAACTAATCGGAGAACATGTTGGAGATGGAGCGAGAAGAATTCACGAGTTGTATGAGAGGGCGAGGCAACTTGCACCATGCATAGTCTTCCTAGATGAATTCGATGCTATAGCATTAGATAGAAGTTATCAAGATCTTAGAGGAGACGTAACTGAAATAGTAAACGCCTTACTTACAGAGCTTGATGGAATACAGAGTAACGAAGGAATATGCACAATTGCAGCAACGAATAGAATCGAACTCTTAGATCCATCGATAAGGAGTAGATTTGAAGAGGAAATAGAGTTCAAGCTTCCAAGCTATGAGGAAAGATTGGAAATATTAAAGAAAAACTTCAAGGACTTTCCGATTAAAGTTAAAGCGAATTTAGATTTAATTGCAAGAAGCACAGAAAACTTCTCTGGAAGAGATTTGGTTGAAAAGGTTATTAAAGCATCACTTCATAGAGCTATTGCAGAGGACAAAGATGTAATAGAAACTGAAGATTTACTGTCCGTTGTTGAAAAGGTTAAGACACCTTCAAGACAGCCTCCGAAACACATGTTTGTCTAGAGTTTACTGTCAATCCATCTCTTTATTTCAGATTTTGGATAAGCTCCAATAATTAAATCGATTGGTTTACCATTTCTGAAAAACATAAGTGTTGGGATTGCGGAGATTCCATACCTACTAGCTATTTCAGGGTTTTCGCCAGTGTTTAACTTAACAAATACTACCTTCCCAGCGTATTCCTTTGCAAGGTTTTCAATTATAGGAGCGATGAGTCTGCACGGCATACACCACTCTGCCCAAAAGTCGACTACAACGTTTTTATACTTATTAATGATTTCATCAAAGTTCTTAGTCGTCGCAGTTATTGGTTTATCTATTTTGGACATCTCGATTTTCTCAATCAACTCTTTAATTTTTTTCCTTCTGATCTCTTCTATCTCATCCATAGTTTTTCAATAGTATGTCAATCTTTTATTGCTTTCGATTTGAATGTTCCTCATATAATTTTTTCTTGTAGTAGTGATAACTCGTGTAAATAGCTCCCAAAGGGTTGTGTGCGAGAACTCTGTCCTTTACAGCTAAGCATGTCACTGGTGCTTTCGAATACATTATAAACAATGTGTCATGCCCAACGCACAAACCTAGAATTATGTTTAAGTCCGTATTTTCTTTATTCAAAAGCATTGCTTGAGCTATTGGATTACAGATAACTTCGTATCTCCCAGGTTTAACTTTTTCACTGTCTTTTAATCCTAATCTCTCCTTAGGAATCGATCCACTTTTACATACAACTGAGCAAACTTCAAAACCGTTCTTTTCAAGGATATCGGTTAGTATTCTTGCTTCATTTCTTAATCCAATGCAAAACGCTATTCCAATCTTTTTAAATCCACACCTCTTTGCGAACTCAATCGTTTCTTCAATCCTAGTCCATCTTAAATAACCTTCAGCTTCAACTCTTGCAGCGTTTAACGCTATTTTTCTAATAAAATCCTTCTCATACTCTTCAATCGATTTCTTGTAAATCTCCTCCTCAGTTCTCATTGGGCAGTGTTTTGGAATTTTATCGAGTTTTCCAGTATAGCAAGCGTATACTCCACATTTACTACACTCTAAAGGCATGCTTGCTGGTAGATGTCTAGTTATTTAAAAGAACTCATCTAAGCTCATCTGACTAACACCTTTTAAACTGGCTTCTGTATATCCAAACATCTCGAGTATCCTTAATACGGATGGAATTACCTGATGGTTTATGTAGTAATCCTTATCGATCTTTTTAGTTTCATAACCGTCCTTAGTTCTAATCTTTAAGTTTTCTCCATCGAAGTCATCAATCAGATCTACGGGATATGCTCTATCTCCGATATTTCCAGAGCCTTTTACTACAACGTAGCCAACTTTTGATCCTACAGCGTAAACTATACCCATTTCCATAGCCCTTATTGCAGCTTTAACATGAGCTTGCATTGATTCATACTTGTCGGGTTTTTTCGTTAAACTCTTGTATATCACGAGATCTTCAAGTTTAACCCCACCAAACTTTATGTTTTTAATAACATCTTTTACGAATTTAGCAGCTTTTTCTGGATCTTTCTTTTTGAGTATAATCTCTATTACTTCTTTCTGAACTTTCTTCGCTAATTCGCACCAGTCTCCTCTTCTAATCTCTAAACCTTTAACAATAAGTCTACCATCTTCTGTTAAGCCTGCATATCTCTTTTTTTCAACGAAGAATATCGTTTTAAAGTATTCATCAACTTCTATTTGTATCGGTAACTCTTTTGAGAGTTTTTCTATTAGTTTTTCTACTTCACTTTTCAGTTTATTCAGATTAACATTTTTCTTTTTTATAAAAATTGAATCTGTATCTCCGTATAAGACTTCAAACCCTAGGTTTTTAGCGATTGTCATCGACTTCTTTATAAAATACCGCCCCCAAGCAGTAGTTGCCTCAGCACATTGACGGCAATACCATCTTGCAGCATCCCAACCCGTATAACCGTAGAA
>CAZFII010000175.1:0-3064 GCA_964518925.1 uncultured archaeon | reverse complement strand
GTGTCCCTTCCGTCAATAACACCATCACCGTCTGTATCTGAATCATTTGGATTCATATTTGTATCTCTTCGAAATCGTTTATTCCATCGTTATCTGTATCTGGATCGTTGGGATTATCTTCATCGTCTGTTAACCCATATCAGCCTTTGCTTTGGGAATTGGTTGAGTACAGCCTAACATAAAACATACTAAGAAAATTGTAAGGCATAGACCAACTATATACTTAAACAACAATTTTAATTTTAATAAAGTTAGATAAAATTTTAATTTGGAAATATATAGGCTTTATTATTTCCTGATCTTTATTTTAAAAATAAATCCTAATTGTGTATTTTTAAAATCTATATGAATTGTGCTCTAAAAATGGGAAAAAGCTTATATAATGAGACTGTACCCATATTCTATGAAAATATTTTTAAGTGATGAAGAGATACCAAAGATGTGGTATAATATACTGCCAGATCTGCCAGAGAAACTACCAGTTCCAAGAGATAGAGATGGAAATCCGGCGAAACCAGAGGATTTGGAAGTCGTATTTGCAAAAGAGCTTATAAGGCAAGAGTTTAGTGAAGAAAGATGGATAAGGATTCCCGAAGAGGTAAGAGAGATTTACAGATTGTGGAGGCCGACCCCTCTCTTTAGAGCAAGAAGGCTTGAGAAGTATTTAAGAACTCCAGCAAAAATCTACTATAAATTTGAATCCATAAGTCCAGCTGGTAGCCATAAACCGAACACGGCTGTAGCACAAGCATATTACAATATGAAAGAGGGTGTTGAAAGGCTTACAACTGAAACTGGTGCTGGTCAGTGGGGTTCTGCTTTGGCCTTTGCTTGTTCAATGTTTGGACTCGAAGCAACGATATACATGGTTAAAGTTAGCTACATGCAGAAACCGTTCAGAAGAATACTAATGGAGTTGTGGGGTGCTAAGGTTTTCCCAAGCCCAAGTGAAAACACAAGTTTCGGTAGAGAGATACTCAAAAAAGATCCAGAAAATCCAGGAAGCTTAGGAATCGCTATAAGTGAAGCTATAGAAGATGCAGTAACCCATGAAAATACGAAATATACATTAGGAAGTGTTTTAAATCACGTTCTGCTACATCAAACCGTAATTGGGTTAGAGGCGAAAAAACAACTCGAAGTCTTAGACGAATATCCAGATTTAATAGTTGGTTGCATAGGTGGTGGAAGTAGCTTTTCTGGACTTTTCTGGCCATTCTACTATGATAAGGTTCATGGAAAAGCTGAAAAAGATGTCGAGTTTTTAGCTGTGGAACCGACTGCATGTCCCACCATAACAAAGGGTGTTTACACATACGATCATGGAGATACCGCAAGATTGACACCGTTGCTAAGGATGCATACTTTAGGCCATGACTTCGTTCCACCACCAATACATGCCGGTGGTTTAAGATATCACGGTATGGCTCCAACTCTTTGTTTGCTTGCAAATCACGGAATAGTTAAAGCGAAAGCCTACAACCAAGTTGAAGTTTTTGATGCTGCATCGATTTTTGTAAAAACTGAAGGACATCTACCAGCACCAGAACCCGCACATGCAATAAAAGCTGTAATAGATGAGGCTTTAAAATGCAGAGAAACTGGAGAAAGCAAGACTATACTGTTCTTACTATGCGGACATGGACACTTCGATATGAAGGCTTATCAGGATTACTTAGATGGAAAGCTTATACCTTACGAGTATCCAGAAGAGGAAGTTAGAAAGTCAATTGAAAGGCTGAAGTCTATGTATCCATGGATATCTTAAAATTTTTTGGTGCAAATATGAAGACGAGTAAAATTCTTGAGTTTTTGAGATTTTATGGGATAAATGCAATTGAAGAATACGAAAGATTGAAAACTGCTAAAATAGGGTTAATAGTTAACCCAATAGCTGGCATGGGTGGTAGAGTTGGATTGAAGGGTACTGACAACAAATACGAATTAGCTTTAAAGCTTGGCGCAAAACCCGTTGCACCGAGGAGAGCAGTTGAATTTCTTAAATGTTTAATGAAAGGTGTTGAAATTTATACTTATCCTAAGTACATGGGAGAATACGAAGCAATAGAAGCTGGATTTAAGCCAAATGTTCTTGGAGAAATAGGAGATAGAACTACAGCCGAAGACACAAAGAAAGCTGCAAGGGATTTGGTAAAAATCGTTGATTTAATAGTATTCGTTGGCGGTGATGGAACTGCAAGAGACATATGCGAAGTCGTTGGCGATAAAATTCCAGTTATAGGTGTTCCGGCTGGTGTTAAGATGTATTCAGCTGTTTTTGCGTTAAATCCAAGAGTTTGTGCAAAAATAGTGAACGAATTCGTAAGGGGAAAAACGAGCTTAGAGCTTAGAGAGGTAATGGATGCAGATGAGAGCTTAATTGATAAAAAAATCTCAATAAAACTATTTGGATATTTAAAGGTTCCAGTGATTTCGAATTTGGTTCAAAGGGTTAAAAGAATGAGTTCTGGAAATTTAGATGGTCTTGTTATAAACTTCCTAAGGATATACGACAAGAATAGGGTTTACGTCTTTGGGCCAGGTGGAACTACTTATCAAATCGTTAAAGCTCTTGGACTTGAAAAAACACTACTAGGCGTAGATATCGTTTATAAAGGAAGGTTAATAGTCAAAGATGCTAAGGAAAGTGATATACTCAAAGTAATCGATGAATACGGAGATGTGACAATAGTTGTAACTCCGATAGGTGGACAAGGTTTTGTGTTTGGAAGAGGAAACCTTCAGATAAGTCCAGAAGTTCTAAAAAGGATAAAGAAGGAAAATATCCTAATAGTTTCAACTACTGATAAGTTAAATGGATTGGATTGCTTAAGGGTTGATGTAGACGATGCAAATGAAATCTTAGAAGGTGAAGTAAAAGTTCTAACAGAGGTTGGATTTGTAAAGTTTAAAATTAAAGCCGATTTTTAAGTTAAAAATTTATAAAATGTTTATTTATTAAAATTTTGTGAAGCTTGATAAGCACTAGTTATTTGCATTCCATTTTTCTTTCGCAGATATTGCCAGTATGTAAGCAATTTAACAATTCGTTATATGTTTTAGT
>CAZFII010000174.1:0-3088 GCA_964518925.1 uncultured archaeon | reverse complement strand
CGACAACGATCGATATTATAAAAAATTTTAATGTAAATAATTAATATTTATTTCAACTTGGGTGGACCCTAATAACTTCAAGATAATGCTCCGGCCGGGATTTGAACCCGGGTCACCGGCTCGAAAGGCCGGTATGATTGGCCGGGCTACACCACCGGAGCTAATGGTATTTGTTTTTAATTTGTTTATATCTCTTTCGCTTGGAATTCATTAAGAGTTTTTTGAGAAAGTTTTGCCAATGTTTTCCACTTTCTTCTAACGAAGTCGGGTATTCTCCCCGATTCTATTAGCGATTTTAAATATTCTCTGGTCTTTACATCGCTTGCATATCCACTACCAAAATTCCCGTAAATTCTTTTAAGTTTTTCAATCTCCTTTTCCCTTTCAACTTTTGCGATAATGGATGCAGCAGAAACTATGGGATACTTTTCATCGGCTCTATGCTCTGCTATCACTTTAACATCGGTACTTTTTTCAATGATTTCAGAAAACCTCTTTGGATTTACGTCAGGACAATCGATATACGCTATTTTCGGCTTTAACTTATTGATCAGTTCTATATAACAATCTCTTAGAATTTCGTTTAAAGTTTTATAATTCATGAGTTCATTGAGTCTTTTAGCTTCGATCCTTAAGACTTCAACCCTTGCAATTTCTTTAATTTTCTCAGCGAGTTCAACTCTTTTTGAATGCTTTAATTTTTTTGAATCTTTAACTCCTATTGATTTCAAAACGTTTTCTGTATCTTCATCGCAGCAAACACCTGCAACAAAAAGAGATCCTATGACACAACCCTTCCCAGCTTCATCAAGTCCAGCAATCATTTAAAATCCCAGTTTTAATCCCTTCAAAAACTTCTTCTTTTTGAACGTTTTCATAACGTTTTTCATAGTTCTGTAGTACCTAAGCAACTCCTTCACATCTTGAGGAGACGTTCCACTTCCAATTGCGATCCTTCTAATCCTTGATGAATCTATTATCTTTGGATTAAGAAGTTCCTCCTCAGTCATGGAATCCATTATAACTTTAAACTTCTTCATCTTCTCTTCAGTTAACTCTATCATATCGTCACTGACTTTTAAGCCAATTCCAAATGGTAACATCTCAAAAATCTTCTTAATAGGCCCCATCTTTTGCATAGCTTCTAATTGCTTGTATACGTCTTTTAGAGTGAACGTACCTTTTAAGAATGCCTCTGGTTCTATCTTTTCTTCACTCATAACTCTCTGAACTTTTTCCATAAGAGACTTTATATCACCCATTCCCAAAAGTCTTGAAACGAAGCCAGCAGGATCAAACTTCTCCAAATCGTCTATTTTTTCACCAGTTCCTATGAAGGCTATTGGTATACCTATCTCTCTCGCCGCAGATAATGCACCACCGCCCTTAGCAGTTCCATCGAACTTTGTTATAACTATTCCATCTAATCCAATTGCCTCATGAAAGGCTTTAGCCTGCTTAGCAGCTAATTGACCTATTGCAGCATCTATAACCAACAACTTGTAATCTGGTTTGGCAACTTCTGCTATTCTAATCATCTCGTCTATTAGTTCTTTTTCTAAAGCGTGTCTTCCAGCTGTATCAATTACGATCATATCGTAATCTTTGAGCTTATTTAAAGCGTTCTTAACTATTTTTACTGCATCTCTTTCATTTTTCTCACCGTAAAACGTTACACCACATGACTCGGCAAGTTGTTTCAGTTGTTCGTATGCAGCAGGTCTCCAAGTGTCCGCAGCTACTACAGCAGTTTTTAATCCTCTGTCTTTGAAATACTTTGCTATTTTTGCTGCAGTAGTAGTTTTTCCACCTCCTTGTAGTCCAACTAACATTATCTTAGCTTTTCTCAAGGGAATATCTAATCCTTCACCTATTCCTCTCAAAATCTCCTCATAAACAATTCTGAGGACATGCTCCCTAACGTTTAGAGTTGGCAAAACTTCTTCGCTTAAAGCTCTTTTTCTTATAGCATCACTTATCTCTTTAACATGCCTAACGTTTACATCTGCTTTAATCAGTGCCCTTTGAATATCTCTAACTATTTCTTCAATTAGCTTTTTATCGACGCTTGTCGCTTTTAATATCTTTTTTGCAACGTCTTTAAGTGCTTCAAGAGCCATTGAGATTACTAAAACTACAGTATTAAAATACTTTGTTAAGAGACATCCCGAAACCTTTCGTATTCGAATTCTAATTTCAAGAGCTTGAGTTAGCCATGATTCTCTATAACGATTTTTGGTTTGTTTTCGCAGTATTTCAGAACTTCTTTGATTAAGGATCTAGTCATAAGCTAGTTTCTCGTTGCATAAACTTTCATCAGAATAAGCTCGTTCCTTTTAATGTATGTTGAATAAACGAAATATTAGATTTAACAACTGTTTCATTCCTCTCCTTTTTCTCTGTAGCAATAGGTAATTTTCCTTATCCATCTTCTGACAGTATTGTATGAAACAGTGTGTAGTTCTGATAAAATTCCTCCTGAATGATGACGTTTGAAAGTATACTCCAGGTATCTTTATTTCTTCTGGTACTTTGTTCATTTCAAATATCTTCAGTAGTTCTCTTACTATACTCTCGTCTTAAGCCTATCTCTAGACTATAATAATTTTTGATTATGTTAACAAGTCCAGATAAGTCATGTCAAATTTTTTATTTAACTTTTAGATCTTTTGATATGCAGTGAATGCACTTCGCTGGCTGCACATGTGCTGTAGCACAGTTCTTGCAAATACTAACTGGAGCAAACGGTTTTTCTGGATTTAGAGCGACTGCGTTAACGAGGACTGCAATGCTCACGGGTTCTGGAGCAAGCAGACATGGCATGTCAGCAAACTTCATTAGCGTGGCGAACTTTGTGGTTGTTGCACAGAATGGATAGGCGTAAAGTTCTCCGAAGTGAAGCATAGATTTTTCATAGTCACTGAAGTCCGGCTCGAAACCTCTCAGTTTCCAGCCTTTTTCCGCCAGTCGCTGCCCCCGGAAAGTGAAATCGAGGAGGTCGTTGACGTGGAGCTCGCTGACAACGTTTCTATCAAACTGCCTCAGCATAATCCAGTTGTAAAATCTCTCAGTGAAGAGCCTCGTAAGC
>CAZFII010000173.1:0-3115 GCA_964518925.1 uncultured archaeon | reverse complement strand
CTACCAGGCTGAGCCACGGCGGCTGTATCTCTTTAGTTAAATTTTGTTTAAAAAATTAACTAATCCTCTGGAATCTCTACCCTTCCCTCTTCTATATCTCTTAGGAATTCTCTTGGGTTCTTTCCTTCAATTGTTATCCCCATTGATATGCAAGTTCCGACAACTTCCTTTACAACACCTTTTAACGTATATGAAAGTGATTGCTCTTTTTTTATTCTTGCAATCTTAAGTAATTGTTCAAGCGTTAAATTCCCAACAAAATCCCTTCCAGGATTACTTGAACCCTTTTCAATACCTAACTCTTTCTTTATAAGTGCCGAAACTGGTGGTACTCCAACTTTTATTTCAAAGCTCTTGTCCTCCTTTACTATTATCTTCACTGGAACTCTTAATCCTTCATACTGCTTTGTAGCTTTATTTATTTCGTCAACGACTTTCTTTACGTTTAATCCAAGTGGACCTATCGCTGGGCCTAAAGGAGGGCCAGGCGAAGCTTTACCACCAACTACTAATACTTCGACGACTTGTACCATATCACTCACCTCCCTTACTCACGATCCTAACGTGATCAGCCTTAACGGTAACTGGAATAGGTACTACAGCGTCTATTAACTCAACTGTAATCTCATTTTTAGCTTCATCAACTCTTTTAACAACAGCCATTTCACCTTTAAACGGACCAGATATAATCTCTACGGTATATCCCTCCTTTATCTGTTCAACAGCCTTTCTTGGTGTTAGAAAATGTTCTATCTCCTTAAAACTGATTTCACTTCTAATAACACCTCTGACATGTGGCACACCTTTTACAGCTTTCACGACATCTTCAATACTATCAGCTTCAACTATAATATACCCCCTAAGCTCCTTTGGAGCTAAAATTGAATACACATCTAAGTTATACTTTTTAACAGCCATGTCCATGAGATTTGCTACAACTCTCTCCTGATTTGTTGTAGTTTTAACCGCAAAGAAACCCATGCACTCACCTCAACGCCTTGGGAACTATTTCCATTAGAATGTATATTGCAAATCCAACTAATCCAACAACGAACATGACCGCTACTGAGATCTTTGTAGTAGTTGAGAATTCATCCCAATCAGGCTTTCTAGCCATTTTTAGTACGTTGTAGTATTCCCTGAGTTTACTCTTTATTTCATTTATCTTCTGTTGCATGCATTTAAAAAACACCTTACGTGTATTAAACCTTTACTTAACAAAATCTATTCCAAACCTTTTAGTTATCGGATATCCTTTCTTGCCGAGAATTTGAGGACTTTTCACGCCAGTAACTATTATAAGAGTTCTCATTGTATTTTCAAGTGCTGGATCAATCATAGCACCCCATATTATTCTTGCATCTGGATCTATTTTACTGTATATTTCCTCTACAACACTTTCTGCTTCCTCAATTGTCATGTCTGGGCCACCGGTAACGTTAACAAGTGCAGCCTTAGCTCCAGATATATCAACATCGAGTAGTGGACTCTTTAAAGCCTTTCTTACAGATTCAGATGCTTTGTCTTCACCACTTGCCTCTCCTAACCCAATCATTGCAACTCCACCCTTTTCCATAACTGTCCTCACATCTGCAAAATCCAAGTTTATCAAAGCTGGCTTTGTTATGAGTTCAGTTATTCCCTTAACTGCTCTCATCAATATTTCATCTGCAACTTTAAATGCGAGCTGCATTGGATAATTCGGAACTACCTCAAGTAATCTGTCATTCGGTATCACTATTACTGTATCGCTAACTTCTCTAAGTCTTTCCAATCCAGCTTCAGCATTAGCTCTCCTAACAGCACCTTCAGCTGAAAATGGAAATGTTACAACTGCAATTGTCAATGCACCAGCTTCTTGTGCTGCCTCAGCTATTACAGGGGATGCACCGGTTCCAGTTCCACCTCCAAGTCCACATGTTATGAAAACCATATCCGCTCCTTCAACTATTCTCTTTATGTCATCCTCGTTTTCCTTAGCAGCTTCTTCTCCAACTTGTGGTAAACTTCCAGCTCCTAAGCCCCTTGTCCTCCTTCTCCCAATTAATATCCTCTTATGTGCTTTAGTATAGTACAGATGCTGGGCATCGGTGTTTACGGCTATAAGTTCAGCACCTTCAATTCCCTCTTCGAACATTCTAGTTATAGTGTTACAACCAGCTCCTCCAACCCCTACAACTTTTATAACAGTTTTTAATTCATGTAAAACCTCTAAAATTTCATCTTCGACATCCTCTACTTCTCTTCGCTCTTCCTTTACTCTTTCAAGTGCAGACTTAACAATTGAATCCATATCTTATGAATGAAATACATTATATAAATTCTTTGTCCACAGTAACAATATGATTTACGGAAAATTGTTCTACGCCAATGAATTCATTGAAGCTGGGATAGAAGTAGAAAACGGGATTGTTAAAAAAATTGGAAAGCTCGTTAAAGGTAAAAACGTTAGAGGGATAATACTTCCAGCTGGAATCGATGTTCACGTTCACTTTAGAGATTTTAAGGAGAAGCATAAGGAAACTATTGAATCTGGATCGCTTTCAGCTCTGTTTGGGGGAATATGTTTGGTTGTAGATCAACCAAATACGAAGCCGTTAGTTGATTGCTACGATGTATACGATGAGAGGATGAGAATTGCGAAGAAGAGGTCGTATGTCGATTACACACTAAACCTCGCTTTGACAAATGAAAATGCAGATAGAATTGATAAAGAAGTCAGAAACATTAAGCAAAAATACTTCCTCCCAGCTATTGGTGAAGTCTTCATTCAGCACAACGATGAAAACCTTCAAATAAGCTACAATACGTTAAAAAAGGTTAGAGAAGTCTTGGATTTAATTATAACTGTTCATGCAGAAGATCCAGACTATGTTTCACAGGGAATGCCAAACTTCCTTTATAGGAGTAGAGATGCTGAAGTAACAGCTGTAAAAAGATGTGTAGAAATCGGGAGATTTCACTTCTGTCACATATCTACAAGAGATGCCGCAAAAATAATCATCAATTCGAATTCGACATTCGAAGTGACGCCGCATCATCTACTCCTATCTGTTGGAGAATATAGCAGATTAGGTAATTTTATAAACGTAAATCAACCACTGAGAGATAAAAT
>CAZFII010000172.1:0-3128 GCA_964518925.1 uncultured archaeon | reverse complement strand
AAAACGTTTAGCAGTTGTTCATGAAAACGTAAACGTAAATTAAAGTCAAGCATAACTATTCCCAATGCAAGTCAAATGGAAGATTTGGATTGAAAAGGATGGAAAACACGTCATGGGAAAAGGCGGTTACGAGATATTAAAAGCTATTAAAGATTGTGGATCAATCTTAAAGGCGTCAAAAGAGTTGGGAATGTCTTATAAATTCATTTGGGATTATTTGAGAAGAATGGAGAAAGTTTTAGGTGAAAAGGTTGTAATAAGTGAAAGAGGAGGATCTAAAGGTGGAAAAACTGTTTTAACCCCTTTAGGAGAAGAGTTGATCAATACCTTTGAAAGTTTTGAAAAGATGATTAGATCGATGATACAGGGATCGGCTGGAGTTGTAAAAGATATCAAAGGAAGTGATATTTTAATCAAAGTCGAAAATGCCGACTTGAAAGTAGGAGATTCCGTTTTAGTTATATCTCTTAAGTAGTACTGATTTCATGTTCGAGGAATTAAAAAACATAACGGAGGTTTATCCAGCAAGCGACACGTATAAATACGACGAAACGCCAAAAACAGTAGCTCCTAAACCTGTTGACGATTTCATCGTAGTAAAACCCAAGAACTCAAGAGAGGTTTCAGAGGTTTTGAAGTTTGCAAACAAAAGGAGAATACCCGTATTCATAAGAGGTGGAGGAACTGGGCTATGCGCTGGAGTAGTTCCAACGCAAAGAGGTATAGTCTTGTCAACTGAAAGATTAAATAGATTGGAAATCGATGCAAAAAACAGAACTGCAATATGTGAAGCTGGTGTTACACTCAAACAATTGACGGATTTAGCAAATAAGTTCAATCTCGATTTTCCTATTCAGGTAGCGGAGACTGCAACTATTGGTGGAATGGTTGCTACGAACGCTGGTGGAATAAAGGCTATGAAGTTTGGAACTATGAGAAACTTCGTTTTGGGATTGGAAGTAGTTTTACCGAATGGTAAGATTTTAGAATTCGGTTCTAAAACTTTTAAGAATTCGAGTGGTTATCCATTACACAGTTTATTAATCGGTAGCGAGGGTACGCTTTGCGTAATAACTAAGGCTTATCTTAAACTGATACCGAAAACAGAAGAGATCGTTCTGGCAATTCCATTCAAAGACTTTAAGAAAGCTATTAAAAGTGTTGTAGACATTTTAAGCTCTAATGTATTTCCGTCTGCAATTGAATTCATGGAGAGAGAAGCGATAAGAATTGGGGAAGAAGTGAGTGGAAAAAAATGGGTTTGCGATTGTGGTGAAGCACATTTAATGATTGTTGTTGAAAGCCTTGAAGATGCAGATAGAATTGCGAAAATAGTTGAAAAACATGCCATAGATGTATTCTTAGCGACTTCAAGGAGAGAAAGGGAAAATCTAATTAGAATAAGAAAATCTATGTACGAGGGATTGAGGAATAAGATAATAGAGATTCTCGATGCTTGTATCCCTCCAGCATACATTCCAGAATACGTTGACGCAAGTAAGAGATTAGCAGAAAAATACGGAATCAAAATTATAACTTACGGTCATGCTGGAGATGGGAACGTCCATCAACACCCATTAATATTTGATGGATGGGAAAAAACGTATTTTAAATTTAGGGAAGAACTTTTTAAGCTTGTAAAAGATTTTAACGGAGTTTTAAGTGGCGAGCATGGAATAGGTTGCATAAAGGTCAAAGAATTCGAAGATTTTATAGGAAAGGATAGCATAGATTTGATGAAGAATATAAAAAATATCTTTGATCCGAATTGGATACTAAATCCGGGAAGGGTTTTTACCTAAAATCTAATTTCAACCTTTCAGCTATGAGTTTTGCTACGCTTACATGACTTACTGGACTTGGAATTGTGTCCGTTGCAACTATGTCATCCACTCCAGCTTCAAGCATTCTTAGCATTGCATCTCCAGCAAGAATTGCATGAGTGCAAACAGCGAATATCCTCTTACATCCCGAGGATTTTAAAATCTTTGAGGCTTGACAAACTGTTGCACCTGTCGATATTATATCGTCAACAATTACTGCATCTCCTTCAAGTTTTATCGGTTCTCTCACCACTATAACGTTTTCTGCATCGATTCGGATCTTTTTTAGTACTAATATCTCCGTATTTAAATCTCTGCAGAATTCTCTAGCCCAAAAAAGTGCATGTTCATCTGGTGCAATAACTGTAAAATCTTTAGAGAAATTCTTCAAGCAGTAATTGGCAAGTAGCTTCATTGCAGTTAAATTCACAAATTCTATCCCAAATATCTCTGTTTTATCTGGTAGATGGAAGTCGACTGTGTATATCTTTTCGATGTTTGAAGATTTGAAAATCTTGGCAAGGAGTTTGAGAGGTATTGCTTCTCCCTTTATCTTTCTCTCGAAAATTCTCGAATATGCAAAGTATGGAAAAACGCAACTAATCGATCTTGCACCCATTTCCCTAGCGGTTTCAGCGATAAGCATCGTTTCAAATACTATTTCATCCGGATTTGGATACATAGAGTTAAATATTACTACGTCTTTACCTTCTACATCCGTTGCAAACCTAAAGTACTTTTCTCCATCTGGATACTTCATCAGTTGAGTGTAACATATCGGATATCCCGTAAGCTTAGAGACCTTGATAGCTATTAATCCGTTAGTTCCCGGAAGTAGTAATGGCATGCAATTCTTTAACCATAAGAGTTTATCAATTTTGGGAGCACAAGTTTAATCTTAATTTAATATGAAGACTTAAATGAAACTATGTGGGAGTACAAGATTGAAAGGATTGGAGACGTTTGCAAACTCTACGTATATCCAGCTGTTAAGGATTTAAGAATCGGGGGATATGGATACAGAGATGTAGTAGTCTATAAAGGCGCTCCAGTAAGCTTTAGATCTATAAGGGATAGTCTGATCGAAATAGAAGGAATTGAGCAAGTGGAAATAACATCTGGGGATGGACATCTACTGATAACAGTTAAAACGAGAGAGAACGTCAATTGCGAAGATGTAGTAACAGAATTGCTAAACAAGCTCAGTGATATAATGATATCTGCAGAGAGAGATCTAACTGAACTGGAGAAGGTAATGGTAGAATCCGCAAAGAGATATGCAGAGAAAATGAAGGAGTGATTTCC
>CAZFII010000171.1:0-3170 GCA_964518925.1 uncultured archaeon | reverse complement strand
GTAAAAAACTATTTGAACAGCTTTAAACGACTTTCACCATGAAGTGCATAACGCTAACAGTTGATGCAATAATCCCATATCAAGGAAAAATAGTTCTCATAAAAAGGAGAAATGAACCATTCAAAGGCTATTACGCTTTGCCCGGTGGTATAGTTGAATACGGTGAAAGGGTTGAAGATGCAGTTTTAAGGGAAGTTGAAGAGGAAACGGGACTTAAGGGTAAGATTCACAAATTAGTTGGAGTTTACTCCGATCCAAATAGAGATCCACGTGGACATTACGTTTCTATATGTTTCATCGTTTTACCAGTTGGCGGTGAGTTAAAAGCTGGGAGCGATGCAAAAGAGATAGGTTTATTTAGCATAAACTCTCTACCTAAACTTGCTTTCGATCACGAGAAGATGATAAGAGATGCAGAGGGTGAACTGCATGGAATTCTGTCCAAAGTGTAAGAGTATCATGTTTTATAAAGGAAACAAACTCGTATGCAGAAAGTGCGGGTTTGAAAAAGATATCGAGAACGATGAGAAAATGGTTATAAAATCTGAAAGAAAGAAAGAGGAAATACCAGTCATTGAAGGAGAAGAGTCCAGACCTTTACCAACTATCAATGTCGTTTGTCCTTTTTGTGGGAATAACGAAGCCTATTGGTGGATGAGACAGCTTAGAGCAGCGGATGAAAGCGAGGTAAGATTTTTTAGATGCACTAAATGTGGCAAAACTTGGAGGGAATACGATTAATATCATTAACGATTAGAATTGACTAATGCTTCCAGAAATAGAGGAAATTAAGCGAAGAAGGAAAAAGCTTGGAATTAGTCAGAAAAAGCTTGCTGAGCTTGTAGGAGTTAGCCAACCACTCATAGCTCGAATTGAATCTGGAGACATAGACCCAAGACTTTCTCTTGTTAAAAAGATCTTTAAAGTTCTTGAAGAGATCGAAGGAAAGACAATTGATGCGAGAAGAATAATGAATTCACCAGTTATCAGTGTTAGTCCAAACGATTCGATAAAGAGAGCAATAGAGGAAATGATGAAGTACGGAATATCTCAGATGCCAGTAATGGAAGGTAATAGAGTAGTTGGAAGTATTACCGAAAGCTCAATAGTTAAAGCGGTAATAGAGTTTGGAGCGAATGCTGAAAAATTAACTGTAAAAGATGTCATGGAAAAGCCATTTCCAATTGTTAGTCCAAATGAATGCCTTAATACGATTTCAAAGCTTTTATTAGATAATCAAGCTCTGTTAGTTGTTGAAAACAATAGAGTTATTGGGATTATCACGAAACACGACGTTATGAAATTTTTAATCCGATAGCTTTAAGCTTTCCTTCTAACCCAGTAAAGATGAATTCTACCGCTATCGCCGCTAAGAATATTGCAAGTATCTTCGCAATTATGTCTGCTCCACTTTTACCTAGTAATCTTATCAACGTATTGCTGTATATGTGACTAATTCTTACGAATACGTAAACTATTACTGCACTGATTATTACCAAAATTTTCGCAATTACATCAGTTGCTTGAGAATACAGAACGATTCCAGCCGTTATAGCTCCGGGCCCAGTATACAACGGAAGGGCAAGAGGAAAAACTGCAATCGAATCTATATCTATACTCTCCTCAGCTCTCCTTCTATATGCCTCTCTTCTTATACCTCCATGTAGAATATCAACAGATATTATAAACAGTAGGATTCCTCCAGCTATTCTGAGGCTATCGACTGTAACGTGAAAGATTTCAAGCACAAATCCACCGGAGACAGTTGTAATTATTAGTAAACTACACGCTATAATTGTTGCCTTTCTTGATATCTTCTCTCTTAACTCTTCTGGAAGTCTTTCGGTTAAAGCTATGAAAAAAGGTAAATTCCCGGGAGGATCTACGATTACGAAAAAGGTTGTGAAGCACTTTAAAAAGAAACTTATGTAATCCATCCCCTAAACCTCTCTAAAGCAATTTTAACGTTTTTTAGGAGTTGAATTGCTGACTCCTGATTTGGAAATGAAAACAAACCGCAATCTGGCCCAACGTATGCTATTAAATCGTTGAATTTGTTGTACGCATTTTCAATCCTTTTGAGTATTACTTCTGGTGATTCTATCTCATCTACAGCCTTTACAATTAACTCATCGTTTTTCCAAGCATTTACGTTATGTTTTGCGTTAAATTCTGCTATTACGTTGTCTATATCTGTTCTTGCAATACCTATTCTAAGTTTTTTCTCATGAGAATCTATAAGCTCTTTATCTAAGAAATCCATGTTTTCAGGTTTTGACGCACATTCAACGCCTATAACGTCTACAGACGTTTCGAGTATTTTCTCGTAAAACGTTGGCTGATGTAGGTGAATTTGAACATCGACTTTGACGTCAACGGTATTAAAAACATCCCTTATAACTTCATCACTCGGCTGTAGATCTGTTGCTATTCCAAGACTTGGTTCATCTAAGCTTATACATTTAACGTTTTCGTATTTACATGCATTTTTTGCGAATCTTGCGACGGATTCCGCTAAGTTTAGAAGTATGTCCTCGTATATAACTCCTCCAAATTCGTTGTAGTAGAGTTCGAAAGCACCAGTTATACATACCCTAACGGATTTTGCTTCAAGTCTTTCAACGTATTCGAGTTCTGGAATAATAGCGTATTTCTTAGATATCAAATACGGTTCATCTTGGAACTCTGGATTTTTTATAAGGTTCATGAACATCGAAATCATATCTCTAAACTGTGGATAATTTGGTAGTTCAACGTACTTAGATTTCATTAAAAATGTTCTCTTTACCAGTTCCTCGTATTCCTTTGTTCTTAGATTACATTCGATCCAGTCTCTTGTTATACCGTATGGAAGTGGAAAGCTTCCTATGTCATCAAATATCATCGAGATATGTTTTTATTCATAAGATAAAAACCTTTTTAGTTGACATCCTTCCTGCACTAAACATTAGATCAAAAGGTGTGTTGATAGTACATGAACGTTCACTATTAGGAGTATTTATTTAAAGGATTTATAAATCATCAACACATTTTCCGATCTACTTTAAACAGTAGTTCCGAAAGTTGGCAATTAGGTTGACCTAAATGGGGTTATTTTCTCTAAAAAATTCATCACGATTTTTATCTGATTGCCAAATATTTCACTTTCGGAACTACTGTAAAGAGCGAGG
>CAZFII010000170.1:0-3205 GCA_964518925.1 uncultured archaeon | reverse complement strand
GCGGACGTAATAATCACGTACTACGCAATGGACTTGGCTAAATGGTTACAGGAATAATTTTAATCTCATGGGAAGGTGAACTCAATTTTTTTAAATATGCTGAAGCAGCATGAGAGAGATAGACAATACCGTAAGAACAATTGCAAGTATCAACGCAACCACTGCTAGTCTTGTGTCTCCAAATACTATTGGAATTGGCCCAACTATTACAACACCTCCACCTCTAACCTTTTTCTCCAATTTTTTTTCCTTGTCTATACGTTTTTCCTCGTATTTTTTGTAATTTTCCTCATCGAAATACCGTTCGTAATCCTCTTCAAACTGATATCTTTCCCTCAGTCCAGAAATTATCAGATACAATCCAATTAATATTACAACCAAAGCAACCAACGCCAGCATTATCTCACCATGAGTAGAAGTGCCAATAACATAACAATGGCTATTAATATAGCTACGAATGCCATTTCAGGTGATGAAGCCAATACGATTGGGAAAGGGCCTATTATAAACACTGAACCGTATTGAACGTTAGCGTTTTGAATTGCCAACAACATCAAACCGAGCATCACAAGTGATAAACCTACAAACACCTTTACAGGATTCATATAAAATCTTATTAACTTTCGATAAAAAACGTTTCGAAAGCTTTATTGATAAAAGAAATAATTAGAGCTAATGGAGACCCTTGAAGATATCGAAAAAGAGATACTGAAGTGTAAGAAGTGCCCACTGCACAAAACAAAAACGAAATACGTTCCGGGAGAAGGAAGTAGTAATGCTAAAATAGTCCTAATAGGAGAAGCACCCGGAAGAGAAGAGGATTTACAAGGTAGACCATTCGTTGGAAATGCTGGGAAGTACTTAAATGAGTTACTCTTAAGCGTAGGATTAAAAAGAGAGGATGTATTCATAAGTAACGTTTTAAAGTGCAGACCTCCTAACAATCGAGATCCGTTACCAGAAGAGATAAGAGCTTGTGGAGACTATTTGATTAGACAATTAAACGTAATAAAACCAAACACCATTGTCTGCCTAGGTAGATTCGCTACGAAGTTTATATTCGATCTCTTTGGATTAAAGTTTGAATCTATATCTAAGGTTAAGGGTAAGGTGTTTGAGGTTGAAAGATGGAATAAGAAGGTTAGGGTTATTCCGCTTTATCATCCCGCAGCGGTTTTATATAGACCAAATTTAAAGGAGGAATACGAAAAAGACTTTAAAAAGGTATTTAAAAGACGAGTAACACTACTCGATTTTATATGATTGAAGTCTTAAACGCCATAAAGTCTACGGCACTGTTTCTAATAAAAACAGTTCCGATAATTGCTGTTGCAATGTTTTTTACATCTCAACTTATAAAAAGGGGAGTTATAGATTACATCTCAGATAGGTTTTCAAAATTGAATCTAAGTGGTATAGCAATTGCTACTGCTTCTACATGCTTTTTAAGCCCTCTGGTAGCTTATTCGATGCTATCTCAAGCGTGGAAGGAAGGAAAAGTTGACGAAAGGGAGATAATAGCTATATCTTTTTTAAGCTCTTTTCCAAGCATGTTCAGTCACTTGTACACCTTCTTCATACCCTTTGTGATTCCAATACTTGGATTTGCTGGAATCGTTTACACTTTAACTAGGCTTTACGTGGCTATCGTGAAAACGGTTATAGGATACGTATTGGCAAGTAGGTTTAAGTCCAAGGTTAAAGTTGTCAAAAGGGATATAGACTATCCAGTATTAAAGAATCTGAAAAGAGTCTTACCCGTAATAGCATTAACTTATTTTACTGCATCTGTTATCAACAACTACGGATTTTTCGAATTATTTGACAGAGTTTTGTATTTTATTCCTCTGAATCCAAAAGCTATAGGTATAGCGATAGTAGAGGTTTTCAACTTTAGAGCGGCGGTTGTCTTAGCAGCAAATCTAATGGATAACGGCTTAGGAATTAAATGGGTTGTTGTAGGATTAATACTTGGAAATGTTATAAGCCTATCTGCGAGATCGGTAAGACATTCGCTACCAATCCATTTATCTCTATTTGGAAGACTTGGCGTAAAAATTGTATTGCTCAATTCGTTCGTTACGATGCTATTGGATCTAATTCTCATATTAATAATTTTATCAATATAGTTTTCTCTTTAGTTATATTGACCTAACTCATTTAGAAAAACCGAAAACTTTTAATATTTTAGGTCAACCTAAAAATCGAATGAAAACACTAGCTGAAATGAGAGATGGCGAAGAGGGCATAGTTATAAACATTGTGGGAGGTCGAGGAGCTATAAGGAATTTGATAGGTTTAGGGATATATCCGGGAACGAGAATTAAAGTCTTAGGGAGAATCGGTGGAGCTATGCTTGTCTCCGTTAACGGTAGTAAATTTGCTATTGGTAGAGGATTAGCTATGAAGGTGATCGTAAGTGATAGGAAAAAGATCTGAAGATTACATCGAAGCGATATATGAGCTATGTAAGGATAAGGGATTTACAAAGGTTAAAGAGATTTCAGAAAAATTGGGAGTTAAGCCTGCGACTGTTTCTGAGATGCTTGAAAGGTTATCTAAAGAGGGATACATAATTTATAAAAAGAGGTTATGTGTTTACCTAACAGAGAAAGGTGAAAAAGTCGCTAAGAGTGTTAGAGAGAGAAGAAATGTCCTTGTCAAGTTTTTAACAGCATTAGGTGTTCCAAGAGAGATAGCTGAAAAAGATGCATGTACAATTGAGCACGTTTTGCATCCAGAAACGGTTAAACAGTTAAAAAACTTTGTAAAGTTTATTGAGCAGAGTCCATTAGATCCAAAATGGTTAAAACATTTTAGAGAGTTTTGTAAAACTGGTTTTCATCCTTGTGACAGAGCAAAAAAAATCTGTAATAGTGTAGAACTTTTAGGCTAAATAGAATTAAATCTAAATTAATTAGGATAAGCTACTTATTCAGCTAAATCGGTTACTCTTGTATGAGATTAAGTGATTTACAACCAAGTACGAAAGCTATAATTAAAGAAATTACGGGAGATTCAGTCTTAAAGAAAAGGCTTTTAGGAATGGGATTGACGTCTGGAGTTGAGATTAAGGTCATTAGAAATGCTCCACTTAAAGATCCTATAGAAATAGAAGTTAGAGGATACAAACTATCCATACGTAGATCAGAGGCTGAAAACGTAATAGTGGAGGTGAAGGAATGATAAAAGTTGCTTTAGCTGG
>CAZFII010000169.1:0-3216 GCA_964518925.1 uncultured archaeon | reverse complement strand
ATAGTTCGCTTTCCTACTGATAGGAGAGCAATTACTGAAGCAACCGACTTTATCAATATGACTCACTATCTTATGGGAAAATTGAATCTTCCTCCAATTGCAACAGGCGGAGATTTATCATCAGGACTTGCCCGCCTTGCCCTAACCTTCCGCTCCTTTACTCTTAATCTTCTTGAATCCTACAATTATATGCTTAAGCACTATACCAGAAGCAGAAAGTCTCTTTTTGGTTTGAATAAGAAAGGGTTGGAGTTTGTGGGATACAGTATGCTGGCATTCGGGTTATTTGGCGGGTTATTTGCTATACCATTCCTCGATGACATACTCCAGCTAATAGAAAGACTTACAGGAACTCCGCTCAGGAAAAATATTGTTAAGATGGTAGGAAACCCAGATTCTCCGCTTGCTATCTCTTTAGAAAGAGGCTTACCCGCCTCTCTATTCGGAATAGATTTAAGCGGTTCTCTTAAAATAGAAGCTCCTAAACGCCCCGAAGACATACTCAATGCTGTATTTGGAGTATATGGAGGATTAGCAAAGAGCTTTGCCGATGCCCTCGTAGCCCTTGATGGTTATGATTCTATCAATGTTCTGTTCAGAGCTTTACCGCAATTCCTTGCTAACCCACTTAAAGCCTATGAAGCATATAAGGGATTAAGGAATGCATATAATAAACCGATTCTTGACGAGAATGGACAGCCAATTCAACTAACAGAAGGCGAGGCTCTTTTACTTGCTCTCGGAATCAGACCTACTCGTTTGGGAAGAACATACTTCTACAAAAGCACAAGCAGAAACATAGATATGTATTTTGATAATAAAAGAAAGGAGATTTATAACAAATTCAGGTCTGCCCGCACTCCTGCGGAAAGGTTCGAAGTGATGAAAATGATAGCAGAATACAATAAAGAAGCATCTAAATTTGTTTCCGTGCCTAAGATCACCATTACTTCTCTTAAGACGGTAGTTAAGCCCGTCAGGGATAAACTCGCTCAGGAATTAAAAGCTAAAGGTCTTTAAAACTTAAATCCTTTCCTATTTTTCCTTCCGTTTCAATAGGGTATCCAACCTCGATGCCCCAATGTTTTTTTATGTATTCCTTTGTTCTATTTTCAAAACAATCCTTTAGTATTTCTTGAGTTTTTTCTGCTACATCCTCTCTTGCTCTGTAATAATAAGCGTCATGAATGAAGAGGTTGGTAAGGATTACTTTGTCTTTCAGGTCGGGGCGGGATTTTATTTCTCTCCAGAACAGCATTATTCCAAGACATGCTAATTCACTACTAAAGTTCTGGACAGGGGTGTTTATAGCCTGCCTTTCTGCTTTACTCCGCAGGGCGGGGTTACTTGAATCAATATGAGGCAGATGTCTTATTCTTCCCAGAATACATCTGATTTTCTTATACTTCCTTGCTATTCTAACCATCTTTTCATGGTAGTAAGGAAGTTTCCAATAACCATTAGGCTTAGAGAAAAATATCTTTCTGTATCGCTCCGCTTCTTCTAATGTAAACACGGTATCATAGTTTTTAAATGCGTAATCAACTAAGGACTTCGCCTGCATTCCATATATAAGTCCAAAATTAATCGGCTTCGATAACTGTCTTAAGTCTTTAGTAATTTCTTTAATAGGCTTTCCTGAAATAATTGATGCAGTTCTTATATGTAAATCAATCCCTTGTTCTAATGCTTTCAGTATGTTCTCATCTTCCGCCAACCAACCTATTATTCTCATTTCACTCTGACTTAAATCTTGACTGCATACGACCCAACCTTCCTCCGCTACAATGTTGTTTAAGACTTTTTCAGAAAATTCTCCGTGTGTAGGAAACTGTTGCATTGGCGGGTCTAACATTACCGTCCTTCCTGTTACTGTTCCTGTTAAAAATATCTTGGGATAAATGTAACCGTCGGGATAAAGATTCTTCCTTATTGCCTTAATGTATGTGTTCAGAATCTTCGTTATCTGCTTATACCTTAACAGTTTTGCTACCCATTCATTGTCTTTAAACCGCTTCAAATGATATTTGTTAGTAGAAGGCTCGCCTGTCTTTTCTGTAAACTCCAGCGGTTTCAGTCCCAGCCCTTTTTTTGTGAACATAAATTTAGCAATTATGTCAGGCGTCAGACTTTCACTATCCTTCTTTATTGATTTCGGAATCTCATCTAATAATTCTTTTTCCAGCTTCTTCATTTCCAAATAGAGAGAATCTTCATTCTTATCCAGCCTTTCTAAATCCACTTTCCAACCATTTCTACTGACATCGGCGAAGGTATCTTCTACGGGCAAGCAGTAGTATTTGTAATACCTCGCCAGCTTCTTATCCGCCAATATCTTCTTCTTCAATACATGAAATAGCTCTATCGTTACCTTAGCATCTAAACTGACATAGCGGAGCAGATCTTTATCTTCTAATCTATCCAGATTCGTTCTGTTTCTATCAACTATATCTTTGATATTGAAGTAACTGGTATGGACATTTGCGAGATGCTCAAGGGAGTAGGAAACGAGATTTTCATCTACAATGTGAGCCATTGTCATTGCATCATACACCCGCCCTTTCACTTCACAGCCAAGATTATTTCTGCATACAAGCTCATCAAAAGGGCGGTTGTGGACGACTTTAGCTATCTTTTCATTTTCCAGAATTTCTCTAATGCTTTTTTTGAGTTTATTCTCTTTTGTGAGAGAGGCATAGGCGAGCTTCCTATCCGCCAGCCCGATGCTCAATACCCTCCCTTTCGTATGAGCTACTTGTAGATTTTCTGTTTCAATATCAAATGCAACAATCTTCTCCTGCGGGAGTTTGATAGTTGTATATTCATGCTTCAAAGTCTCATTTTCTTTATACAGGTTAACTGCGTATTTAATGTCGGAGTAAAAGAGTTTCTCTACTTCATTCATTTCCTCAACAGGAATAAAAGGATACTTGGCTTTGCATTGTCTCAGAACATAGGCGGGGTGGAAGGTAGGAATTACAATAGCCTCGCCGTATTGAAACCTCTGCCCTCTAAACTGCGTAATCTTCTTTTTATTGAACATTTGATAGAGAGCCAGCTCGCCCAGCAATACAATCACTTTAGGCTTCAATATCTCTAATGCCTTAATTACATGCTCTTTGCATATCTTCGATGCCCTTTCTATTTTGCTTCTTGAATCATGCCCCATCTTCAGGCACATGGTTGCATTAAGGATAGAAAAGTCTTTTCTGCTCA
>CAZFII010000168.1:0-3230 GCA_964518925.1 uncultured archaeon | reverse complement strand
GCCAAAAGTTATTTCTACTACTTAATATCCTTTACCGTTCTCATTAACTTAAGGGCGCAAGCTTTAAATATTGAATATTTATGCTTTTCGCACTAAGTTAATACATCCAAAGTAATTGAAAAAAATTATGTTTGATGAGTTCTCCCGTTCCATCTGGCTTTATAAGCCAAACTTCATCAGGGAGCGTTCGGAGGGAATGGAACTCCTCACATCCTGACTTGAAAATGTTAAATTAATTTACATTTATCACATTTCACAAACCTCTGCTCATTCGGGTTTAATTTATAAATTTATACCTACATATCGGACAGAGGCTTGAGGTTTTATAGGCTTTAACATAATTAACGCTTAAACCATTCCATTTGGCCTTATACTCCATGAAAAGCTGTAGTTTTCTGAAAAGAGTAAAAAAGGGAAAAGAGAAGAAAGCATCATTCGATCTTATAATGGGCAAAGAGGTTTCTGTTTAAATAATAATAAGGGGCACAATAATAGGAGGTGTATTCACTAGTAGACACGAACGATTTCTTATGTTAACCAACTGAGATAAAAGAAAAAAAACTCATTTGTAAAACTGATCTCGTCTTTATTCATCTGGATAAAATCCAACATTTCCATCTAAAAGGAGAAATAAGCTACGTTAATGGACTAAATTGCGTTTGAAGTACTACCAAGTCCATTTGCATGAGCGAAAGTTAGTTCACTAAGTTAATTCCAAAAGTCTTATATCTGTGCTAATCCTTATTAAGATCGTTATGAGCATTAACATTTTCCTAAGCTCACCACAAAAAGGTTTAGAGAATATTAGAGATGCTCTTATCCGTGAAATCAATAAGTTCAAACCTTTCTTAAACGTTATAGCTATGGAAAAGGACGAATTTTGGGAGAGTACTCCTCCACAGAAGGTTAGTATCAAGAATCTAAAAAAATCTAACATTTACATTCTTCTAATTAAAGATCGCTACGGAACTGTCATAGAAAATTGCGAAATCGAAGATTGCCCTCTTAAAGGTGAGAAATGCAATGGCGGAATATCTTACACTCACTGTGAATACAGATTTGCAAAAGCTATGGGAATTCCCAGATTGTGTCTAAGGATTCATATTGAAGGTGATAAGGAGGAAGAGAAGCTTAAGGAGTTCATCAGAAAAGAAGTGGGAAAATATGAGACTTACAAGAAAATTGAAGCCGAAAATCTCGATGAAGCTATAGAAAAAGTTGTAAAAAAGATAAGAGAAGTATTACCAGAAAAAATCGTAGAATGGTATAAAAATAACAAACTGAGAATTCCGATGCTTTTTGGAAGGGGAGAAGAATTGTCAAAAATTTGGAATAGGTTTAAATCTGGTGGTGTTTTATATATAACGGGTGTTGGTGGGATAGGAAAAACGAGTTTAGCGGAGGTTCTTCTAATCTTAAAAGCCATAGAAGGTCGAAGAGTTTGGGCAGTTTATAGGAGAGGAAGCTATATAGGCTACAAATTGTTTAACAATCTTGCCAACAAAGACGAATTAAAAGATGTAATCGAAAGGATTACCCTTAGTTCGGACTATATAACTTATACCGAGCTATGTGAAAAATTGACGGGAATTAGAGGAAGAATAGATTACGATAACCTCATAGAGATGCTCAACGAGAAAAACGTTATCTTACTCTTAGACGATTTACAGTTTGCCGATGATGATGTTAAGGAGTTCGTTAAACGATGTGAAAAGAAGCTTTCGAAGTCTGCGATTGTCGTAACTTCAAGGAGATTTGAAGGGATTAACAGAGTTGAAATAAAAGGTATAGAGAAAGACTATGACAACTACGTGAGGTATCTTGCAGATAAATACGATGTGTCAATCGATTACAGCGAAATTGAAGAAATTAGAAAACTTTCGAGAGGACATCCCATACTAACCGAGATAATCGTTAGTAACTACCATAGATGTAAAATATCGAAGATCAGTGAAATTCCGAAAGGGCTTTCAGGCGATGATTTTGTGAAGGAATTTTTAAATAGGCTTATCGAGGAAAACATTAAAGGTAAGAGCTTGGATTTTCTGAAAAAGCTTTCAGTCTTCAGAAGAGAAGTTGGAAAGAGTATATTGGAAATTCTTGGGGTAGATGAAAGAGTTGTATGGGATTTGATCGATTGGATGATGCTTAGAAGGGTGGACGATAGCTATGCGTTCTACGATGATGTCATAAAAGAATGCGTTCTTGGAATGCTAAGTGAAGAAGAGAAGTTAGAGGCACATGAAAAGGCTGTAGAATATTACGAGAGTTTTTACGAAGAGTATGTCAAAAAACGATCCAAAGATTTGATTCCAATGGTTTTTGAATACATCTACCACTTGGTTGAATGTAAAAAGGTCGAAGAAGCTTTTAAAGTTATAGCTGATCGAGAAACGTTTGATGATCTATGTAGCAATGTAAACCTTGAGGAGTTCGTAAGAGTGTTGGAGAAAATTCACAAAGAATTGAAGGGTTACGAACGAGATAAAACCGCTTTGATGATAGGCAGAGTCTATAGTGATCTTGGACAGTTTGATAAAACCGTCGAATTTTTAGAAAGTTTAGAACCCACTGAGAAAACAGATAAAGTCGAAAAATATATGCAGTTAAGTAATGCTTATATACGCTTATCAAAGACCATAGAAGCTCTGAAAGGCATACTAAAAGCCGTAGCAATCTCAGATGAAAAAGATTTTAAGAGGTGTTTGTGGTCTTACGGTGCCATAAACTGGTTTCTTTCAAACTTCCTCGTTTCCGTTGAGAATTATGAAAAATCGTTCGATGTTTATACCCATGGTTGGGTTTACTACAGTATCGGTGATGCACTCATTCGTTTGGAAAATTTGTACAAATCCTACAAATCCTTTGATAAAGGTCTTAATAAATCAAAGAATAAACTTGAATCGGCTGAAAACTTATTAGGTAAAGGTTACGTTTTAACACTCTTGGGAAAATACGAAACCGCAATTGAGGAGCTGAAAGAGTCCAAAAATGCTTTCTTAAATATGAAACACTTTTTCTCGCCAGACAGCTATATATGTATAGGGATATACTATCACATATGGGGAGAACTTGACGAAGCTCAGAAGAACTATGAAGAGGGTTTAAGAATCTCTACCTTCGACTACATGAAAGCGGTAGCTCAACACAATTTGGGCATACTGTACACGGATTTAAATGAGTTAGAACGGGCTGAAAGGTTCCTCAGAGAAGCTGAAAAAATCTTTGAG
>CAZFII010000167.1:0-3238 GCA_964518925.1 uncultured archaeon | reverse complement strand
TCCATTTAAGAAGGGTTAGCAACCTAATCTTCGGATATTTGTTCGACAAAGCAATCACCACTTACAATTTAAAACTTGTGCATATCTGTTAAAAAATAGCAATATCGAAAACACTTTCTATCTGTTTGTAATTTTTCTATCATGGATAGAACTACAGCGGCTATTATATCGGCGATAGTAGTTGTAATAGCAATCATTGCAGCAATAGCATACTACTTCGGCTTAGTGTTTCTGATAAGACTGATACTTGGAATCTGCTACGGATTGCTTACAATAGTTTTTGCTATTATGTTTGGAATTCTTGTATATGCCAAATCTAAATACGCCTTCGCTTCCCTAGTAGGACTTCTAACTTCTGCATACGCAACGTATCAATGCTACATTTGGAGTGAACCGATGCATATTGTCTACATAACTATAGCATATATACTTGCAGTAGTCATTGGAATTTGGTGGATATCTGAACCAGACTTGAGTTTAATCGAAAGAATAAGAAGTGCAAGATCTTTAGAAAAATCTGGGAATTTCAGGGCTGCTGCGAGAAAGTACGAGAAGAAAGAAGATTACATAAAGGCTGCGGAATGTTACATAAAGGCAAATATGCTTGAATCAGCAGCTTGGTGCTATGAAAAAGCTGAAAAGTATGCTGAAGCTGCAAAGATATACGAGAAACTTGCAAGGGAGAAAAACGAATCTTATTACTGGAAGGAGGCATACGAATTTTACAAAAAAGCTGGATTGAAGGAGAAGGCTGCGGAGTGTCTATCAAATTACGCTAAAGATGAGCCGTGGTATTGGGAAGATGTTGCAAAGCTTTACGAAGAAATGGGAGACAAGGAAAACGCTAAAGAGGCTTGGAAAAATGCTTTGGAGTATTACATCAAAGAAGCTGAAGAGGAAGGCGTATTTTGGGAAGATGTTGCAAATATATACGAGAAATTAGGTGAAACAGATAAGTTTAGAGAGGCTATGATTAAGTACATTGAATACTGTAAAAAAGAAGCAGAAAAGGATCCAGCGTGGTATAAGCATGTAGCAGAAGCATATGAGAGATTAGGAATGAAAGAAGAAGCTGAAAAAGCCAGAAAGAAGTATGAGGAGTTTAAATCTGCAACCTATCAAGCTCGTAGTGAACGATGACTATGCATTGATCCGCTTGAAGAGATAGCTTTGAAACACTTATAATTTCTTTTGCATAACTGATTACTATTTCTTCGTCTTCTTTTTTAACACCTATGTGATCTCCCAGTACGAACAAGGGATTTTCCATCTCTTTTGCAAGATCTCTTATGTCTTTTCCATCCTCTCTTAAATAGTATATTTCATAATAAGCCGAGAGTTCTTCAAGCAAATCTTTTAAACATTTTCTTGCTACGTAAACTCCAGAACTTACTTCCTTCCAGTTTTTGTTTACTTTAACTCCTAAAGCTTTCCTCAAATGACCAGCTATGTTCCTTTCATCAGGAGACATCCTCTTTACAGTTTTTCCTACTATTTTTATCGCCTTAGGTGGATCTGGTTCGCCTAAGAGAAGAAGATAAACTTCTACGTCTTTTCTTATTCCATGGGATATGAAGAGGGATTGTGCAACACATCTACAGAGTATGTCTATCCTTCCAGCACCCGGCAAATCGTTTAACCTAAAGGGCTTAGTGAAAGCTTTATTACCTATAATTAAAAATCCTCTCATTTCTTTTTCTTTAAAAGAGATGGTAGATGAATTACATATCTACCGTTCTCCTGCAAAGCTATGACTATTCCTCTATCTGAAAGGAGCTTTTCTATGTTAATTTCATACTGCCCAGGAGCTATTATCCTTATGCTCTCGATATCCATTTCGTATTTTATCTCTCTTTCTTCCTCTTTTTCTTCCTTCTTCTTTGGAATGTAAACGAACTTGTTGTTTCCACATTCACATCCGTTCAGTAAACGCATATCTCCATCGGGATATATCTTCCCGCATTTAGTACACATATGGGGCATATTATCACTCTATTAAAGCTCTAATTATATCTTCTCTTTTTTCTAAGGTTTTAAGTCTGTTGGCAGGGCCTATAACCGTTAATCTTCCCCCTTTCTTGCCAAACAATTTCGATAGGAAGGATTTACTGTGCTGTGGATACGTTTCAACTTCTATTCCAACGAAGTTTTCATGATCTATTTCAAGCATTGTAAGCTCTATAAGTTTCGCTTCTTCTTCAGGTGTCAATCCCTTCTCTAAGACGACGATTTTTCCCTCCTTTACGTTATCTAAGATCATCCTAAGTTTTTCCATAGATGACATCCTTTCAAGTAAATCCTTTGATATCAAGCTCAGTTGAACAGTCATAGCTATCACCCAAACTTTTCAGCCATAGCTTTGTATAGGTTTTCTATATTTATACCCTTCAAAGCAGAAATTGGAACTACTAAGTGTTGCGGAAAAGCGGATTTTATTCTCGAAGGTGATGCGTTTGGTAAGTCTATCTTATTTGCAACTATTATAAGTGGAAGTTTCCTTGCCTCTATGTTTCCTATAATAGTTATGTTCACTTGCGTAAAAGGATCTTCTGTTGAATCCATAACCATTAGAACTCCATCCAAGTCATCTAACCACTTTATAGCCTCTATAACACCTTCAGTAGCTTCTTTTGCCCTTCTCTTCGCTTCTTCCTCGCTTAAACCGTATTTTATGAAATCGTGAAAGTCTATTTTTGTTGCTAAACCCGGTGTGTCAACTATGTCTAGTGTTAGTTTTTTTCCATCCACTTCAATTTTTACACCTTCTCTAAGCCTAGCTCTCCTCGTTTCGTGAGGTATATCACTTGGAGAACCGATTACATCGCCAACCCAATCGAGAAGGATTCTGTTTGCAAGAGTTGTCTTTCCGGCATTAGGGGGGCCATATATCCCAATCCTAATCCTATCTTTTTTGAAGAAGAGTTTAAATATGAACTTCTTTATAGCCAATAACAATCCCATAAAGAGTTTTAAAAATTACAAAATTAAAACCTATCGCCTAAACATAATCAATAGGAATAGGGTTATCGTAAAGATAAAAACACTTGGAAGAGCAAATATCGGATTAAATTCTCTTTTAATATTATTCGCTACAAAATCTGCAACATCTTTATCGTTTATTATCAGTGCAATTTCTCTATTCAGCTTCAAACCATTTAAATCGAAGTTTACAGACGTTATCAAAACCCTATCATCTGAAACTACGGCTTTTCCGTGTATATCTTTTAGAAATCTAACC
>CAZFII010000166.1:0-3259 GCA_964518925.1 uncultured archaeon | reverse complement strand
AAAAAATAATTCCGATTTACCTTGATCACTCTAATCTTTTATCATGCAATAATTTTTTTCATAATGGTATAGAAGTATTTTATGAAAATCCGCTGTAACTGTAAGTATCGACAAGTCTTCCATGAGAATCGTAGAGATAAGCAGTATCCCCGTCGTTATTCCAAATTGGATAATCGCTTCCCCAATAAAGTTCTGTTTCCGTGTCAGTTCCCGAGCCAGTGTAAATCTTTATTGTTCCACCGCTTGGTATTGTTACTGAGGGAAATACGTAAGTATGACCGTATTCATCTCTCAGTTTCCAACCTTTAAGATTTACCGCTTCATCTTCATAATTCTTTATCACAACGTATTCTCCGTTCAAATTATAACGATCGTTTCCTGGAGCGTTGAAATGAATATAGTCTATCTTAATTTTTGGAAGTGATGTCGGCGTTGGTGTTAAAGTCGTCGTTGGAAGTAGAGTTGGAGTTATCGTCGTAATTACAGTCTGAATTAATGTCGGCGTTGGTGTTTGAATAACTTTTCTACAACTCCATACTCCAACATCGGAATTGAAAGCCTTCTCTTCAGCTTTTATATATTCACTCTTTTTAGAAAACTCACCTTCCACGTAAACTCTTGCATATCCCTTCTCAATAAGCATTTTCCCAAAGTCTTTTCCATCGATGTAAACGTAAGCGAGTAGTCTACCAAAGCTATCCTTTAATCCAGCTTTTTCATCGAATTCTATTTGCACATCTTTTCCTTTAAGCATTGAATAAGTAAAATCCTTAGCTTTGTACCCCCATTCTTTAACACACTCCAAGTTATTTGTTTTATATTCGTAGGGAGAATTTTTCTTAGATATTTCTGGAGTATCAACTCCAAGAATTCTTAAAGTCTCGGTTTTTCCCTGAAACTGGACAACTATGGTGTCCCCATCCACAACATCTACTACTTTTGCATTGTATTTTACTCCATACTCTATCTGAGCCTGTGGCTGCGTGCATCCTACTATTAGTAGGGATGTCAAAACGAAAATTACCATTTTCGTGTTCATCTCAACCACCACGTCTCCAGCATGATATGTCAAACGATTAATATTGTTTTAGTCGTGTCATTTAATTAGCTTATAAAATTATATTAATATTAAATTGCTTCCCGAATTATAGTTCATCTTTATAATAATGATAGATTTGATAAAAAGTATAGAGATCCTAAAAAGTATAGCCTATCCAAAGCTCTTAAAACAATTAGCAAAGTGCTTCGGGATGTGCATTGTTAGAGTTACTAAAGAGAAGGTTTATAGAGATATCCTTAAAACCAATTTACTAACTCGTTTAATCTTTAGAAGTTTTATTCCTTATCCATTTTATGAAATTATTTCTCAATCTGTTCTCATCCAAGCAGAGCTTAAGACCTTGCCCTATAAATCGTGATGAAAGTCGATATCACTACTTATACAAATACTCAATTCCACTCTCAGTAATTCTAAACTTGTCGTTAATACACTCTACGTATCCGTTTTTTATCAACCAATTCAAATTGAATCTGAGCTGAAACTCTGTAATTTTAAGCTCTTTCATCAATTCTTCTCTTGTTTTAGCTTTAGAAATCAAAGCTTTTAGAATAGCCTTTCTAATTGGAAACAATCTGATCACCTATAATCCTATCAAGAATTTTCAGGAATTCTTCCTCTTTTCCTTTTGGTATTGTCGCTCCAGCAGCAATACTATGACCTCCACCACTTCCTCCAACTTTTTTTGCTGCATAACTTACAGCTTTTGCAAGATTTACACCTTTCTCAACGAGTTTGTAGTTTGCTCTTACAGAGACTTTAATCCCATTATCGCTTTCTGCAAGCCCAACTATTGGCTTATTTGGATTTGCCTTATAGTAATACATTCCAGCAACGATTCCGACTATTGTATCTGGGATTTCCCTTCCAGCGTTAAAGTACTGAATGTTTTCAAGCTCTATAAGTCCATATTCATCTAAAAATCTGATACCATTTGACAAATTCTTTCTATGATCTTGTAAGAGAGCTCTTGCTTTTTTATATGCTTTTTCATCACCTAAGCAAACACCTAATCCAACTTCAGCTTGGTTGTATCTTGCGGTAGCGTTTAAAAGAGTTGAGAATTCCATAGCATCTCTTTTTTCTGTTCCTTCAGGTTCCTTAAGTAATATATAACATTCTCCAACTATCTTCTTAATCGTTTCAAACGGAATACCGTATTCTATGCAAAGCCTTACAATCTTAGAAACGATTTTTCTCTTTTCTTCTAAGCTTAGATCTATCCATTTAGCCCACGGATCTATACCTAAACTTTTTAAAAATTCAACTGCACCTATTTCGTCTCCACTGATCCCGGGTAAGTATGGTGTTGTATTGTACTCTAAAACCTTCGCTATGGGTCTCGTCTGCTTTCCAAAAAACCTCAAATCTTTGATTACATTTATATATTTATGTTTTATAGCTTCATTTAGAATATATCTATTTAATCCGATTAGTTTTCCGTACTTCGAATCTTGTAAATCGCCAACTGCTCCAACTATAGCCAAAGCGGACAAATCTTCAAAACTAAAGAGACTACCTTTAAGCATAAACTTAGCAACTAAGTACGTCGTTGTAGCTCCGCTTAACTCAATTGAACCATCGTAACCGAATTCGTGTGGATTTAACTGCATTCTATGATGTCCTCTCGGGGTGTGATGATCTGTAATTATGAAGTTCAAATCCTTTATCAAATCGAGTTGACCACTACCTATATCGGTAAACCAAACGAAATCGTATCCCCTTGCAATATCTACAACCTCTTCATCTAACTGCTTAGTAAAAATTATCTCCTTTTCTATTCCAGCTCTTTCCAAGGCTTGATATGCTATACTTCCAGAAGTAATTCCGTCCGCATCTATGTGTGTAACTATTAATACCTCTTTCTGCTTTAGTAAAACCGATGCAAGTTCTGAAGCTTTTTTAAGCAGTTCTTTCACGAAATAAGTTAGTGTTTAAAACTTAAAAATTTTGATGTCTTTTAATCTTAATTATAAAAATAGTGGTGATACAACGAAGTATTTAAATTGGCTACAATACGTTGTCATTACCAATAAATTCTTAGACAAAAGTATTCGATAACAGCTATAATTAATATCCTGATTAAAAATATAAATTTAAAATAAAAATTTTAACATCCAATTGTCAACTATTTGGAATTAAACAGTTTTACAAATTTTAATGCGACTTTATCACATCTATTTTCCTCAACGTATTTTTCAG
>CAZFII010000165.1:0-3261 GCA_964518925.1 uncultured archaeon | reverse complement strand
TAGCTAGAAATAATAAATTGGCAGTGGATGTAGCAATTAAGTTAATTAAACCAGAGTTACATGATAAAACTTAAATTTTTTATTAATTTTAATTCTATATTTATAAATTTAATCTATAAGGCTGGTTAATAAATATATAGAACTGTAAATAATAATATTATTTATATTAAATATTTTTATTTAAACTTTTTAGTAAACTTTTATAGTTTAACGCATTACATAACGATATGAGGTTATTTGTCGCAGTAGATCTAGACGAAAAAATAAGGGATTCAATATATAAAGTTGCCGAGAGGCTTTCAAAGCTAAGTGGATTAAAACTTGTTGAGAAAGAAAATTTACATATAACTTTGATGTTTTTGGGAGAGGTTAATGAGGCGAAAGTCGATTTGATTAAAGAGAAGTTATCCGAAATAAAGTTCGATCCATTTGAAATAAGCTTCAAAGGAATAGGTTTCTTTCCACCAAAGGGTAGTCCAAGAGTGGTTTGGATTGGCATTGAAAACGGGGAAGACAAGCTCAAATACTTAGCTAACGAGGTTTCGGAAAAGCTGAAAAAACTAGGATTTAAAAGGGATAAAGAGTTTTCAGCACACGTAACAATTGCAAGGGTAAAGAGAAGAGTTAGCGGATTAAAAGAACTGTTAAGCGAATTTGAAAACGAAGTGTTTGGTAGTATGGTTGTTGATAAATTTAAACTAAAGAGGAGTATTTTGAAGCATACTGGGCCAATTTATACTGATATCGAAGTTTTCGATTTTAAATAGTGTGGTTACAGTTTTATGTTAAAACACCGTAGCTAACTTCAATGACAATCCGAAGCTTAATGTCAGAAGTCAAAAAGGCTACTGAATCCGCTGTAAAGAATAGGCACAGATTTATGGTGATGATTTGCAGTAGAGATTTGAATGAGGACGTATTTAAGCTTGCAAGCAAAGTCTATAAGAAATACAAAGACATCGCGAAAAGAGAAGAAGAAAACTTGTTAATCGTTGGTAGAAGTAGTTTTCTAAGGATTGCTGAGGAATTCTTCGATGGAAAGTTTATACACTATAGAGATTCCCCATCGGTTTTAGGTGAAACCTACTCCTCTCTTATAATAGACTTTACCGAAGGTTTTCATCCGAACGATTTAGGAATAATAATTGAAACAATAGCTGAAGGTGGAATAATAATCGCTATATCTCCTCCGATTGATGCATGGTATAATTTGATTAGTAAATGGCATGAAGAACTTGTTAGTGAACCGTATACAGTTAAGGATGTAGTTCCGAGGTTTTTTAGGAGATTTATAAGGATAACTCTTAAATCTGAAGGTATTATAATATTTGATTATGATAAAAGAGAGGTGATTAAGAAATACGAATTCGAGCCAAAGCAGATTTCAAGGGAAGAGATAATCATACCAGAGGAAACAGAAATAAAAAAGAGGTTGTACAAGTTGTGTGCGACTCAGGATCAAGTTAGAGTTCTACAGCTTTTTGAGAGATTTTTTGAAAGAAAGAAAAGTAGAAAGGCAGTAGTAATAACCGCAGACAGAGGAAGAGGAAAAACAGCAGTTTTAGGAATTGTAACACCATATCTAGTTTCGAGATTAAACAGAATACTGAAGAGACCTGTAAGGGTTATGGTAGTAGCTCCATCTCCACAAGCGGTTCAAACCTATTTCAAGTTTCTGATAAAAGCTTTGGTAAGACAGGGAATCAACGACTTCTTCGTCAAGGAAACGAACAAGATGATTACAGTCGTGAACAGCAGAATTGCAAGAGTTGAATACGTAGTTCCAAGGAGGGCGATGGTTGAGAAGGATTACGCTGACATAATAATTGTTGATGAAGCTGCTGGAATAGATGTTCCCGTTCTATGGAAGATTGTAGAAGACTCAAGGTATTCGATATTTTCAACAACCATTCACGGATACGAAGGAACTGGGAGAGGATTCAGCATAAGATTTCTCAAAAGACTTGAAAAGGATGAAGATATAGAGATCGAGAAGATCCACTTAGAAGAGCCTATAAGGTATGGAAAGGGAGATCCGATTGAAAGATGGCTATACAACGTTCTACTTTTAGATGCCCAACCAGCTGAACTCAGCGAAGAAGATATAGAAGCCATAAAATCTGGAAAACTCGAATTCGAAAAGATAGACAAGGATAGGTTAATAGAGGATGAAAAACTGTTAAAAGAATTCTTCGGTATTTACGTCTTAGCCCATTATAGAAACAGACCATCAGATCTGGTTATACTTTCGGATATGCCAAACCATTTACCCTTTAGAGTTAAAGTCAATGGTAAAACCGTCTGCTCATTGCATATAGCCGTTGAAGGTAATCTAAACGACGAGGTTATAGAAAAGATTAAAGAGGGTTATAAGCCTCGTGGTCAGATAATTCCAGATCTGGTGCTAAAACATTATTGGAACTTCGATTTTCCCAAAAAGTTGGGTATAAGAATTGTTAGAATTGCTACGCATCCACTGGTAATGAACATGGGTATAGGTAGCTTCGCTTTGCAAAAGATCGTTGAATGGGCTAAAAATGAAAACTTAGACTGGGCTGGATCTGGATTTGGAGTTTCTCCAGAACTCCTTAGATTTTGGGTTAAAAACGGATTTACCCCAATACATATAACTCCGCAACGCAATGAAGTCAGTGGAGAACACTCTTTAATAGTTTTAAGGGCTTTGAAGGATGACATTCAAAAGATAGTTGAGGATCTAAATGCTGATTTCACAAGAAGACTTATAGAATATCTAAGTGATGAGTTAAGCGATTTAGAAACGGAAACAGCAATAGGCCTATTAAAATGCCTTATGAGAGACATCGCCACATATGAAATAGAAATCGATGACGTTGTAAGAAGGAGAATGAGTAAGTACTTGCATGGTATGAGCTTATACGAGTACACATCGGACATAATCAGACCACTTATTAGGTACTATTACTCAAAAACTGATAAAATCGAATTAGATGAAGAGGAGGAGAGAGTTTTAGTTGCTAAATGCCTACAACTCAAACCTTGGAGAGAAATCGAAGGAGAAGGGTATAAAAAGTATAAGACGTTAATGAAAGCCGTTCAAAAGATTTGGAGATGGTATAAAAGCAAAGTAGAAATTGAAGATTAGATTAAGGGATTTTGAGTTCATGGAACTTTTCTTGAATTTTAATAGCTAAATAAATTACGAAATCTGGTAGTGTTACCGTAACGTTTATATTTGATTGAGTGTATAATAGACAATGATCTGTCCACATTGCAAGTCGA
>CAZFII010000164.1:0-3320 GCA_964518925.1 uncultured archaeon | reverse complement strand
AAGCTGGGAGAAAAGAATCTGAAATACTGCTTGAAATTAGGTTTAAAGCAATTGTTTTCGTTTTAATATTATACTTAGTAGCATTTGTCATCGTCATTCTTAACACTAGTACTATTGCTATTGCATCGTATACAATAATACTACTCACCACATGGCTGTATTCTGACAAGATTTTTATTGGAAGGCTTATTAGAAGATTTAAGGAACACTATATAACTGAAGTTTTAACGTATTTAGTTACAGTTCCATTGTTTTGTATTGTTTTGTGGAGCTTTTTCTCAGATATAGATTTGAGATGTTTAGGATTTACAGCAATTACTACGGTTTTACTTATATCTATAATGGTTCTAAAAGATATAAAAGATATATCAGCAGATTTAAACGCTGGATATAAAACACTTGCAGTAGTCTTTTCACCTCAGAGTTTACTAAAGACATCTTTTACACTTAATGCTCTATATTACGCTTTGGTATTTTCGCTGTCGATCTTTATATTCCCAAGAATCGTGATGATTGGTTTAATTCCTCTTCCAATATTCATATATGTTACATATAAAATGTCAAGAAGGATGTGGTTAATCGATACAAATTCAGTTAACTTGATAAGATTGTATGTCTATTCATATCTGATATCTCTTATACTTATTTGTGTTGGTGCGTTTTACTGGAATTTCATGAAAGAAATGTTTCTCGTAACGTTTATGCAAATTCTTTTTTCGATTTCAGTCATAAATCTGCAAGGTAATGATTGAGTTGTGTATGAGGAGTAAGATGTAAAAATACCATAGCTGTCTTCTATCAATTCTCTAATTTTAACAATGTTTTCTCTATACATAAGTATATAATTTTGATCTATTGCAAAGAAATCAAAATCCTTCCCTCCAAAAAACTTAGAAAGGTCTTTAATACCACCCTTAATCGTTTCATGAGCTATGAAAAGGGCATATGTACTAAATTTATCTAATTCGTATAAGCAAGGATAAATTCCCAAAGGATAATCAAGAATCCCCAAAAGTGATGCACCAAAAGTTTCCTCGCTTATAAAGCATAGTCCATAGGGAGTAGCAGGCATAAATCTACCACTATTTAAATCTTCCTTTACATCTCTCTCGATTTCAGCTTTTCTTTCTCTTAGAACAAAATCTACAGCTTTTAATCCATCAACATGACCTAAAGCTACTCCTCTTTTATCAACTTCTACGACTTTTAAAGCTCTTAATTCATTCTTCAAGATTTCGACTGTTTCATCGAAGCTTTTACCTCTCTCTGGTAACGTATCTTCGTAATCTGATTTTATTTTTTCTTTGAAGCATATGGCGATTAAACCTCTATTGATGTTTTTCCCGTTTAGAGCGATTGGATATCCATAGCTGAACTTTAATGGAAAGAGGTTAAATGCAATAGCAGTTCCATCCTTGTCTCTTATAGGTCTAAGCATCTTGTTCATTGGATAAACTATGTTATCTTCGAGGAATTCCGAATACTTTCCTAATGCGAGTTTATTACCCTTCCTATAACTTCTGTAGTATATCCTCTCCCTTATTAAAGCGTTTAAAGCGTGTAATCTACTTGATAAATAAAAAACTGGATATATCAATAAGTAGAAGTCGTATTTCTTCAAATCGCTTAAACCTCTGCAAACCTTTTTGGTTGAACCCTTAAAACAGTATAAATCGTATTTTGCATCTAATAGTAGCAATAAAGCCCCCCTCATCCAAATCGATTCAGGAGTTATAAATCCTTCAATTGGCATACAAATGCTGTTACAATTCAGAAGTTTCGAAAAATCCCTGTAATGGTTTATTAGATCTCCCACTAAGAAGAATATTCCCAAATTAGGTTCAAAATCTATGGATTTTATCTTCTCCTCTAAATCTTTTAAAGCTGATTTCAAATCTGGATACGGTGTGTAGATAAATTCGTAATTCATAGTAACAACTTTTTAAATTGTTCCCTTACTGTTGCGGCATCGATTCTAAGCTTGTAAGCTGAAGCCTCATCGTTAAAAAGAATTCCCAAGACTAGGGTTTTTGAAATTGGATACAGCAAGATATAATAGTTTTTGAACTTAAACTCCGCTTCATTAAAGAATCCCATTGAAATGTAGTTTATTAAAGTTTTTATCTGTTTTTCAAGCCAATAAATGACGTCTAACACACCTTCAACCCTTTTAGACTCTACAAAGACTGGTACTCCATCTATTCTATAAATTGAAACCATTAATACGTTTTCATCAGAAATTATAGGCTTTAGAATCTCTTTAATCATGTCAACCTTTTTGCAATTTTTTCGAGATCGTCCTTAGTTATTATACCATCACTTGCAAGTTTTAAAAGCTTCTTCTTGGCAATTTCTGAGATTTTAAGATTTTTCACAACGTCTTTTGCATCAAATCCATTACATCTCTTATTTTCGATTACGATTCCCGCTCCTTCGACTATTTGATATGGAAAAACACCTTCAGCATGCCACGAATATCTATGCTTTACAATTCTAAGAGTTCTGTTAAAGATCTCGCCGTATCCTATGTTCTTTAAATGTATCACAGTGTCAGATAGAAATAGAGGTATGGTCATATTTGGCTCTGAAAGACTCCCATCAAACGGCTCTTCAAGTGTTATTAAAGAAGTTCCAGCTTCTCTTAAGTTTTTGAAAAACCATCCGACTTCACTCCTTGCTGAATAGTCAAAAGAAGCTACAAACGGTGTAAACGAATCTATCACAATCCTTAAAATTTTACACCTCTTTGAGATATCCGATATATAACTCAAAACATCGCTGTTCAAATAGGAAACACTTTCAGCATAAAACCTTCGAATGTTTAACAAGCCTTCTTCGATGTATTTCCTTAAATCCCATCCAAAAGATTCCGCAACTCTTAGGAAATCTTCCTCATCTAAGTCGAAGGATATGTAAACGCAACAATCTCCATTTTCAAGACCTTCAACTATATACTGAAGTGAGAATATAGTCTTTCCGCATCCAGTAGTTCCTAGAATTGCGTTAACTGTATTATTTACAAATCCTCCACCTATCAATTCATCTAAGCCAAATACTCCAGTTCTTATTCTCATTAAGATATCTTCAGATGTTGCACTTTAAAAACCTTTTATGCAGTAAATTTGCTATATATATATATGCAAAATATTATAAAAGATAGTTGAGTGGTGATTTGTTGATGTGTTTAAAATTTGATGTAACTAACTTAAGGGCGCAAGCTTTAAATATTGAATATTTATGCTTTCCGCACTAAGTTGACACATCCACGACCAATTACTCATTTGTCTTCTATACCTCTTTCAGTAATTCTGAATATAGCT
>CAZFII010000163.1:0-3324 GCA_964518925.1 uncultured archaeon | reverse complement strand
CGGAGATTCAGTAAGTAAACTGATAATTGACACACTTAAAGATCTTCAAAACACAGTAGTTGTGTTTGTTGGTGGATCTTCAGAAATAATTAAACTGACAAGAATGGGAGGTTTCTCCATTCGTAAATTTTCTTCCCTAAAGGACAAGCCTATACTTAGGAGGTTTATTAAGAAAAGCGAAATAGATTACGGTAAGCTGTTAAAAATGAGAGAAAGATTTGAAAAGATAGGATCTAAATTTCCCGTAGGTATATTCAGGCATGCTAGGAACTACGCTTTACTTCTTAAATACTATGAAAATCCATGTGTCGAAAATTATTATGGAATGTTCCTTTTACTTTTAAAAGAATATGGAAAAGTTAAAATTGGCATTGAAATTCCGGAACCAAAAGTCTTGCCTAGTATGGGAATTCAAAACTTTAAAACTGGAGAAATCTTTGAAAGTCTTGATGAATATTTACATCGATATAAGTTTAAAGATAGGCCTTTGATTGGAATACTTTTTTACGGCGGATTCCATTATGACCAATCTTACCCTGCTGCAAGACTTCTTACAGAAAAACTTGAAGAGCTGGGATACGGAGTAATTCCTGTATTTTGTTCTGATCTTAGATACTACCTAGCGATCGAAAAATTCTTCTTCAAAAACGGAAAACCGATAATAGAGACTTTGGCAGACCTTCTATGGTTCAGATTTGCCGGAGGCCCTATTGGAGGAGACCACAAAATAACCCTCAAACTACTATCCAAACTTAACGTACCTATACTGCATGGAATTCACCTATCTTCTAGAACTGTCGGGGAGTGGAAGAATTCAAAGGATGGGATATCGCCTATCGAAACAGTTACAACTGTCATTTTACCTGAACTTGACGGTAGAAATGAGCCTATAGTAACCCATGCTCTTAAACGTTATTTTATGGAAAACTTGAAAATCGAAGAATACGTTGCAATCGAAGACCGTGTAGAGAAAATGGCAAAAAGGCTTGCTAAATGGGTAGAGCTCAGGAAGAAGAAGAACAGCGAGAAGAAAATAGCAATAATCTTGTACAATTATCCGCCTGGGGAAGAAAATCTCGGAAAGGTCGCCTACTTAGATGCATTTGAAAGTTTAGCTAAGCTTCTAAAGGCGATGAAAGAAAGAGGGTACAAAATCACGTCTACACCCACAGGAAAAGAACTAAAAGACATGCTCATCTCGAACGGCATTGTTAATTCCGGTGAATGGGTATTAACCACCGAAAACGTAGAAAAAATTCCAAAAATTACGGTAGAGGAGTATATCAAGTGGCTTAAAAATACACCTAACAATGCAGTAAATAAAGTAGTTAAAGAATGGGGTCCTCCACCCGGTCAAATAATGACATATAAGAACTCAATTTTAATCCCTGGAATCTTACTTGGAAATGTTTTCATCGGACTTCAACCTTCTAGAGGTGTACATGAAGATCCCACAAAGATATACCATGATAAGGATTTACCACCACATCATCAATACATTGCTTTTTACAAGTGGATTAAACATGAGTTTAAAGCTGATGCAATTATTCATTTTGGAACACATGGAACATTAGAGTTCTTGCCGGGCAAGGAAATTGGCTTATCAAGTGAATGTTTTCCAGATATTCTTGTAGATGATCTTCCAAACATCTATATCTATCACGCTGTTAACTCTTCTGAATCTTCCATTGCGAAGAGGAGGAGCTATGCAGTAATAGTAAATCATGCAAGTCCTCCCTTTACTATCAGCGACCTACATAGCGACTTTCATGAAATTGAACGTTTAATCATGGAATATTTTGATATTAAACAATATGATAAAGATAAATCTGAAAAAATAGCGAAAAAGATAGTAGAGAAAGCTAAAAAATATAACCTAGGAGAGACTATCGAAGAAATTTATGATAGACTCCAAGAATACAAACGCTCACTTATTCCTAGGGGACTTCACATACTTGGAAACGTGCTATCACCAAATGATACTTTAAATTACTTAGTCTTCCTATCAAGATACGATAGAGGGAGAATTAAAAGTATCTACAGAATCCTTTGTGAAGCTCGGGGATTAAACTATGATGAAATTTTAGCAAATCCACATAAAAGAGATTCGAATGGAAAGTTGTATTCGGAAATTCTACTCGAAATCGAAAAAGAAGTTAAAGAGATTATAAAAAGATATATAATTGAAAATAAGCCAGTAAATATTTTAGGTTTAAAAGTTAATAAACGAGAGCTGGAAGAGGCAATAAGCTTTCTGCGAGGAATTTACGAGAGAATTTTAAAATCTGACGAAGTAAGCTCTGTCTTAAATGCATTAGAAGGGAAATTTATCCAACCGGGCCCAGGTGGAGACTTCATTAGAACTCCTGAAATTTTTCCAACAGGAAGAAATACCTATCAACTCGATCCAACTAATATACCAACTGAAATCGCTATGGAACGAGGAGAAAAGATCGCAGAAGAATACTTAGAGAAGTTTTACAAGAAATATGGTAGATATCCTAAAACAGTAAGCGTTGTTCTCTGGGCTTTTGAAACGATGAAAACAGGAGGAGAGACCGTAGCTGCAATATTCAGACTTCTAGGAGTAAAGCCAGTATGGAAAAGCATCTACATAAGAGATCTTGAGGTAATACCGATTTCTAAGCTAAACAGACCTAGAATAGACGTAGTTGTAACAATTTGCGGGATTTTCAGAGACACATTTTACAACATTGTTGAACTTCTTGATAAAGCTTTTAGAAAAGTAGCCAGCCTTGATGAACCACCAGAATTAAACTACATAAAAGCGAATGTAATGGAAGCATCAAAAGAGTACGGAGAAGAATCCCTGTTCAGAATCTTCGGGCCGCCAGAAGGACAATACGCTACAAGCTTAACATCTCTAATTGAAAACTCTGAGTGGAAAAGTGAAGCAGATTTAATTCAAGCCTATTTGGAGAGTATGAAATTTGCATACGGAGAGAAAAACAGAAATATTAATGCTAAAGAACTGTTCAATTTTATGCTTTCACATGTAGATATAGTCGCACAGATCAGAGATACAGTGGAATACGAGATTACTGACTTGGATCATTATTATGAATTCCTCGGCGGATTAACTAAAACTGTTGAAAATGCTAGGGGCAGTAAACCTTTAGTCCTCGTTGCAGATACAACGAGAGAAAAAATCAAAGTTGAAAACGCAGAGGATGCAGTGAAAAGAGGAGTAATAACCCGAACTATTAATCCTAAATGGTTAGACTCCATGCTTAACCATGGCTACAGTGGAGCAATGAAGATCGCGGATAGAGTTGAATATATGCTCGGCTTAGCAGCAACACT
>CAZFII010000162.1:0-3355 GCA_964518925.1 uncultured archaeon | reverse complement strand
TATATGATCTCTCTCAGCTATAAGTATTAAAACTGGCATCTCGATTTTGTTGAGATCAACTCTTATACCTTCCACATCATATTCACCTCTTAAGATTTCGTTCCTATGATACCACCTCTTTATGTATTCTTCGTAAACATATCCAGGTATTGAAGGTGAATCGAAAATCCAGTAATCCATATACATGAAATCCTTAACGAACTTCTCGTTATTTGAGTTTTTGAGGAGTGATTGATATTTCTCTAAAATCAATCTAGCCGGGTCTACAAGTAAAAATGCAATGTTCAATAAATCTCCGTATACATTTCCAAGCGTCCTAGAGATTTTTTTAGCATCTATACTCTTAGCCCATATTGCAAGTGTGTTATCTGTGTCAAAGTTTAATGGTGGTGCTTGAAGTACAAGGTTCTTAACTTTCTCTGGATGAATTGATGCGTATATACAACTTAATGTCGCTCCTAAACAATAGCCATGTAGTGTTATCGATTCCACGCATCTTTCATCTCTTATGAAATTTACACAGAAGTCTATATAATTTATGTAATCCGATATCTTCAAAAACCTATCAGCTCTCTTTGGATATCCCCAATCAATCATCCAAACGTCTAATCCAGAATCTAGAAATCTCTTTATGACACTTACATCCGAGTGCAGATCGAGGATATACGGGCGGTTTATGAATGCATAAACTATGAGTATTGGAATTCTATACTTTTGCCTCGATTTGAAGTGTAAAAGTTTAAACAACCAATCCTCATGAACTACTTCGTAATCAGAAGCCCAAGGCTTTACTTCAATCTTCTTTAGGAAATCTACCATATACAATCCTCTCCAATCTATCAACTCTTCTCTTTAAATCCTGAATTCTCCTATAAGCTTCATCAATCATCGATATTGTTGCGAAGGGATTTAATGGATTATACTCCATTAGATCCTCAAAATACCTCCTAATGTGATACGCGTAATCCATAAGACTTTCAACCATTTCCTTTTGCAAACTAACATAGTTTTCAGACTTTAAAACTCTATCAAACTCTTTAGAAATCTCTTGAACGAATAAATTAACGAATTCGTCGAAATCATTGGCTTTGACGTTTTGAATAAATCTCCTACACGCTTTAAGGTACGATTCCTTTAATACTCTTGAAAATTCATCGTATTTACTTACAAACCTCTCATATTCTTCCAACCCCCTAAGCAAATTTTGTACAGCAGATTTGGGAAGTATAAAGACGTCTTGAAAATTCTCTAAGTACAACTCCCAATCCTTAAAGGGATTATCGCTAAGCGATGTAATAAGTTTAAATATCAACTCGAATAAAGACTGTAGATATTCGAAATAAGATCTCAAAAAATCGAAATAGGCGTTTAAAAATCCATACGTTTTAGGAATCTTAATTGTTTCCAAGGAGAACAGTTTTAAAGGTCTTAAAAAAATCTTAAACATCTCATTGAATATCTCCTCAAATTTATCGTTGTATTCGAGATTTCCAGATTTGTACAACTCCCATAAACTTCTAAGATTTTCTCGTATCTTGACATTTATGAATATTAACTCAATACTCTCCTTGGGTATATCCCGCTTGAATAACTCATAATCTATCATAATTTATAGTGTATTTGTAAGTATAAAACTCTTTCTAAATCTCTTTAGCCTTTTTCATTTCTCCACTTCTCTTAGCTAGCCAATCTGTAACTTTTTCCCACATCTTCATAGCTCTTCTGGAAACAGCTAAACCTACATGTCCAACATCAGCCTCAAAGACAGCTTTATCCTTACTACCGATGTAATCCAAAAATTTCAAAGTGTTATTAGGTGGAGCTAAGTGATCTCTCTTTCCGACAACAGCTGCAACTGGCATTGTAATCCTTTTTGGATCGACCCTTTTCCCGTATATAAATAACTTACCCTCTGCTAATGCGTTTTCTTGGTACAACTCTTTAACATAATCAATGTATGCTCCTGGAGCTACATTAACACCGTCGTGTATCCACTTCTCCATCTTAAAGAAGTCACTTAAGAATTCCTTATCCTCGGCATTTAGAAACATGCTTATGTACTTTGTTATGTAGTTATCAAGCGGTCTAAGCATCTTAAACCTCTCAGCTAAGAACCAAGCGGGAACGTATCCGAAAGGAGCTACGACATCCTCTGGATTAAAGAACCTTTTATCTGAGAAACTTACCAATCCTCCAATTGTTTTATCGAAGTAAAGGGTTGAAGCGAGGAATATTATATTCCTAACATTTTCTGGATAAAGGGATGCATAAATAGCAGTTAATCCACCGCCCATGCAGTATCCGAGTATTGAAACTTTATTAGTCCCAGTATATTCTTTTACTACATCTATGAAGTCGTATAAGAATACATCTACGTATTCATCGAGTGAAAACTGATCGACAATAGTTGCATCTCCCCACTTAATGAGGTAAACATCAAATCCTGCATCTAAAAACTTTCTAACAACACTCCTGTTTGGCGTTAAATCCAATATGTATGGCTTATTTATTAAAGCGTAAACTATTACAAGTGGTGTCTCGTACTGCTTTTCGGTTGTGGGAATATACCTATAAAGCTTCACACCGTTATCGGAATATATCTCAACCTTGGGTGTAACTCCAACTTCAACATTCGGTATTAAATAGGGTCTATCTTCATTTGGAAGTATAAATTCCCTGTTCTCTAAAAACCACTCAAACAGCTTAAAAAATCTTCTAATACTACGCAAATACTCGATCCAAATCATCACCTTACCACCCTCTTAAGAAACTTTTTTATCTCCTCCAATTCCTTTTTTAGTTTTCGAGTTTCCTTTTTTATATCTCCTTTTAGATCTACATAAGCCTCTGATAGAGCAACTATATCCTTTCTCGTTACCAATCCAAGTGCATGGAAAACATAGTTGTTGTAGTTTTGAATTCCCTGTAAAAACCTTAGGTAAAGCTTATTTATTTCGTTTAGATACGCCACAAGTAGCGGAGTTTCCATGACTTTTGCATATACATCTTCAAATTTAGTTAGTATCGAAGTGTAAGCCTTTATGAATTCATCTGGATCTCCTTTCAAAAATGCTGAACTCAAATCGTTAAGGGTTTTTAATGCCAACTTCATGTTCTCAAGATATAAACCGTAAAAAGCCCTAATTGATTCTGCAATCTCTTCATCACTCAACTTGAAATACGTTTTAATGTTGAAAAACTTCGTTAGAGTTGAATTAATGGCATTCAAAGTCTTCAAGTATTCTTCGAACAGTCTTGAGATTTCAAACATATTGGATTTTTGAGTACTAACTATAAAACCGTTTTGTAAGTAAAGCTTTAAAATTCTTAATCGTTATATATCTTGTGCTATGGG
>CAZFII010000161.1:0-3385 GCA_964518925.1 uncultured archaeon | reverse complement strand
AATATATCATGTATATGCTCACTACGTGTGCCTTTTTTGTACTTTTCTCCGTAAAGATATGGCGACTTGGCAAAAAATACGGGCACATGACTCCCACAGACCTTTTAGTTTATTATTATGGGCAAAGTAAATTACTGGCATATATTGTAGCTGGACTTTTATTCTTAGCATTGATTCCATATCTTCAGATTCAAGTAACTGCAGCTGGATATTTATTTCAAATCGCGAGTAATGGTTCGATACCATTTTGGGTAGGGGCTGTAACAATATATATACTTGTCATGATTTATACTTGGATAGGAGGTCTTCGATCTGTAGCATATACCGATGCAATTCAGGGAGCTTTGTTATTTTTCGGCCTATGGTTTGGTGGAGCACTAATTATATGGAAATTTGGAGGAGGTATATTCAATGTTTTCTCTACAGCCGCCCAACAAATACCCCAGAAGGTCATAGTTAGTGGATACAAGGGCTGGGATTGGCTATGGGTTATAACATGGGGAATACCACTCGGATTTGGATGGGCGGCTCATGCACATATGTGGCTTAGAAATTATACACCAAAAGATGAAACTTCTGCTAGATTCTGACCATTTATACTCCTCACAAATGGTATAATTACTGGAATGATAATGGTATGTGCCGCACTTTCGTTAAGCATAGCTTTCCCAGGACAGGAAGCAATAGCAGATAAGCTATTCATGATGAAACTTCAAGAAGTCTTAAATCCATGGGTATATGGTTTGATATTGGCTGGAGCTATCTCAGCGATGTTGTCTACAGTTGATAGCCAAGTTCATGCATTAAGTCTTGTGATTGTGAGAGATTTCATCGAGAAATCAGGAATAAAATTAAGTGAAAAGATGCTCGTAAATGTCAGTAGAGCTACTGTTGTAATCTCGATGGCTCTGGGACTAGCTTTGGCATTCACAGCACCTGGATATTTAGCGTGGATTGGGGGATATGCCGCTTCTTTCGGTCTGATATTGTTGCCTGCAATAATATGTGCGTTGACAGCCCAGAAGTGGGTAACAAGAACTGGTGTAATAGCAGGAATATTTGGCGGCACTTTCGCTATGATCATTACAAGTGTAGGATCACTCAAAAATGCATGTGGGATTTACTTTGGTTTTTGGGGTTTTGTTGTCGATATAGTTTTACTATGTGTGGTTAGCTTACTAACCCGAGATGATCGCCCCTCTGAAGAAACTGTGAAGGCAATGAGAGAGATTGGCTGGTAAACCCTTCTTCATCATCAAAATTTTTAATGAAATATAATTCGGAGTAGAAGTTTACACAATCATGTAACTTACCAAAAAATTTTTAAAATATTTGGTCATTATAAAATGATATGAGTAAAGAATTTGAAAGAGTAGATATAGCAACTCTAAGGTCTTTTCCACCAACTTGCCCCGCATTCACAGACAAAGATATCCCGTTAAGGCGCTGGAATTCTCGTTGGTATATATTCTTTTATAGAACTGATAAGGACGCTGTTCGCAGAGCACTTCCACCACCCTTAGAGTATGTAAGCGATATTGTAGAGTTTTGGTGGTCTTGGAATCCTGTTACCACTTGTGCTGCTCCAAATGGTATCACGGAAGTAGTAACTCCGTTTGGTGAAGCAGGGATAACAATTCCAGCAAAATACAAAGATTATAAGGGCGGGTATTTCGCGTACATGTGGCTGAATTCTGATTTAGCTTTGATTCGCGGAAGAGAAATTTGGGGATATCCAAAGTATTTTGCTCAGGTGGATGTAGTTGAATACTCTGATAATTTTTGGATGAACGTTGTTCACAACAGATGCTTAGTTGCATCAGCCAAAGGAAAATTCACGAACAAAGATTTTCCAAAACCATTTTGGTTAGAAGACCCTGAATGGGGGAGATTTGTATGGAGGACAATAACAGAACCTGATGGTAGTAAAACTCAGCATGTCTTGGTTTTTCAAGAACCAACATATAAAGGGGAAAGAAGAATTAAAGTTAAACAAGATTCAATAAGAACAGCTGCCCCTGAAGATTTTGATCTCTTGATTCAAGACACCCCCTATGTTAATCCTGCAACAGTATTGCCAGTGCGAGAAATAATAGGGTTGTTTAGTTTTGAGTGTGATCTTGTTGTTCCATATTCTAAGATAGTTTGGTCACAACAATTTGAGTTTTGATATTTTCCTCAGTATTATTTAATCTAACCATGTAAATCACGTAAGCAAATGCCGTATCTCAATAGATTGACAACATTGTAGAAAGTTAAGCCAAGCTTGTGGCTTAAATACTCGATGCAGTTTGATAATAAACAAAACCGTTTTCAGACCTTAAATAATTTTACTCAAGCTTTAAGGCCGATTTATCCCTTCTCCTAAAGAAGTTAGGTAGTATAGTTTTTTATTTTGTATCAAGTCTAATTTGCAGTGCATAACCATGTTTTGGTGTGATATCCATAGTATAATGCTTTAAGTTTTATTTGATTGCAAACTTTAATTCCATCTACATCAAAGACTTAAGAACGTTGATAAGTTCTAAAACCATTTGATTATTTTTATCGATTAGATATTCTACAACATTTCTGAATTTGTCGAGTTTACTCTTGTTCTTGGTATTCAAAACTTTGTGTAGCTTATGGGCATCATCTGGAAGGTCAAAATTACAAAGACGAATTTTGTTGATTTAATAATCCACTCTTCAAGTCTTGGACATAATAGTACGATTCTGTTATTTTTGTTTGCATCAATAACTACTTTAATCCCATATTTGTCTAACACCTTAGAGTCAGATTTAGCCAAAATTCTTTTAAGGTATGGTGGTTGTGCGCTATATGGGTCTTCATCTAAAAGGGCTATGCAATTATCGTATTTTTCTAAGATTTTACATATTCTAGCTTTTCCACTACGGTGATCAATATTTTTCTTTGAAAATCTTAGTCTTTCAGCGATAACTTCCACTAAGACTTTATCAGGGTAGCATTCGACGTATATTCTCATACATTTTCCTCCAATAGTTCATCAATTTTAAAGAATACATCTACATCGTATTCAAGGATTTTTTCAAGCTTATCACCTGAAAACTCTATTACTTTCGTTTGGTAGTCTTCGTAATACGTAATTTATTTGTTAAAATCGCTGAAAGATAAAATATCAAGCGTTGAAATGTATCTGAAATTGTCCGATATGGATAAGTTATCAAGATATCTTCAGTTTCTTTAATAAATTTTATTCATTTGATTCTAGATCAAGCATAATCTTTAGTCCAAATCTAGCGAAAATCTCCCTGCAAAGGGACTTTAAGCTCTGATGAGTTATGTAAACCGATGGAAGATTTCTACCATCTGGTGGAAGAAGAAAATCACTTTCTCTTTTATCAAATTTGTTTAATTTAAATCT
>CAZFII010000160.1:0-3386 GCA_964518925.1 uncultured archaeon | reverse complement strand
TTTTGATTTAAAGCTTGTTTGCTTCGTAGATTTATGTGATTAACTTGCGTATCCTCACAATAAGATTTTCCACTTCTGCTAAACACTTTTTAAATAATCATAAATGTTTGCAAGCAAAAGCTTATAATCTCTAATCGAGTTTATATAAAAATGCGATGGATACTTGCACTTGTAACACTCATATTTACCGTTCAAATCTCTTCAGCTCAAGTATTAAAGGTAGAAATAAATCCTCAAACACTTTTACCAAATGATATCGCAGATTGTAAGCTTACAATTACAGTTCCTCAAAGCACCCGTATAAGTGGGATTACAATTTTTTCACCACCAGAAATAGAGGTTTCGCCATCTTCAATATCGAATATTGGCCTACTAACTCCAAATACGTACTACGAATTTCCGTTTACGATAAAAGCTAAGGAAAGTGGAATTTATACATTAACGATTTACATAAACACGTTAAACGGAACTATAAAGCAGTATATGGTTGTCAGAGTTGAGAGTAAGCTACCAGAGATAGTTTTAGATAAAACCGTTCTCACGCTAAATGAAGTCAACAAAGTCAATTTCGTGATATCTTCTCCAATTAAAATAAGTAATGTAATAGTTGAACCTTTATTCGATGCAGATCCCAAAGTTATATACGTAGAAGATCTGAGAGGTTCTTTTAAATTTGAACCCAAAAAAGAAGAGCCGCTAAGATTTAAAATCAGCTTTTATAATGGGAGGAATTATCATGAAATCGTTAGAACTGTTCACGTTCAGTATAAAAGGAGTAAAGGTGTTTTAATAAATGTAACTCCAAAGTATTCAATAGCACTAATTGGGGATGTCATTCCAATAGACGTAAACATTGCCAACCTTAGAGGAGATGAAATATACTCTATAAACATCTCGATCTCTGGAGGGATCTTCTCAAAGAAAAGAGTAGAGATACCGATTGTAAAATCTGGTGAAAGTGTTTTCACAGAATTCGAATTCTGCTCAAATAGTAGTGGAGAGAAAGTTATTAAAGTTGAGGTTAGCTACTCTGATGAGTTCAACAATATCTACTATGCAGAAAAAGACGTTAAGATAAAGATTTTAAATGAGACTACTGTTCAGCTCAGTGGAATTGAATTAAAGCCAAATATTGGAGGAATAACTTTAAGTGGAGATGTATGCAACAATGGGAGAAGTAAGATTTACAACATCCTTGTAACGGCAATTGCAAACGGTCAAACAAAGACGTATTACATAGACACTTTAGATCCTTCAGATTTTGAAAGTTTTGACTTCACATTTGCAAATGCAACTTCAATAGCTTTAAAAGTTAAATGGACTAATGAAATAGGAGAAACTTTTGAAATCAGTAAAGTCGTTAAAGCACCTTTAATCGCTAAGAAGAACATATATAGAACGAACTACTTTCCACTTCTCGTTTCTGTGTTGGTATTGGCTTTAGTAGTAGCATTTGTCGTAGTGATTTTGAAGAGAAGAAAATGATAGAGCTAATAAACGTTACAAAGGTTTACAAAATTGGAGTTCATGAAGTAGTAGCTTTAAAGAACGTCAATTTAAAGGTTGAGAGTGGAGAATTCATCGTTATAATGGGGCCATCTGGAAGCGGTAAGTCTACTTTACTCTATCTAATCGGTTGCTTAGACAAACCAACTAGAGGCAAAGTTTTAATAGAGGGCTTAGACATCTCAAAGTTAAGCGAGAGACAGCTTACTGAACTGAGAAGGGATAAAATTGGGTTCATATTTCAGCAGTACTATTTAATTCCAACGTTAACTGCTTTAGAAAACGTAGAACTTCCAATGGTTTTTAAAGGATTGCCAAAGGCAAAAAGGGAAAGGAGAGCTGAAGAACTCCTTGAAATGGTTGGATTAAAGGAGAAAAAAGATAGAAAACCCAATGAACTCAGCGGTGGAGAACAGCAGAGAGTAGCAATTGCTAGAGCTTTAGCAAACAATCCAGATATTCTACTATGCGATGAACCAACTGGAAATTTAGATACTAAAAGTGGTAAAATCGTAATGGATATAATCAAGAGACTAAACGTTGAGGAAGGTGTTACAGTAGTTTTAGTTACCCATAATCCATTCTTATGCGATTATGCCGATAGAGTGATAAAAATCAGAGATGGTGTAGTATATGCTGATTGAGCTTGCTATGAGAAATCTCAAAAGAACTAAGGTAAGGAGTACTTTAGCTGTAATTGGAATCATTATAGGTGTAATGGCTATAAGCTCAATTGGCATATTTGGTGAGAGTTTAAAAGCCGTGATTTTAGAGAATTTTAAGGATATAGCTAATGAAGTAATAGTTACTCCAGATTACACTCATGGCTACACGTATATAGATTCAAAGACTGTGGAGAGGCTTAAAAGAATACCATACGTTTACGAAGTAATACCCATAAAAAGACAGTCCGCTCTAATCAGTTATAAGGATAAGAAGACTTATGCTACGATATACGGAATTGAAGAAAAAGATGTAAAAAGTCTGTTTAAGCTTGAGAAGGGATCTTATAGGGGTTGTATTGTTGGGAGTAACATAGCCGATTACTTCAAGTTAAAAATTGGAGGTAAAATAAGAATTAATGATAAAGAGTTTAGAGTTGGGGGAGTTTTGAGAAAAGAGGCAAGATTTGATATAAATCCAAATTTTGCTGTCTTTATATCTGTTAAAGACTTTGACAAGATCTTCAAAAGTAAAAAAGAGTACGAATTCGTAATTGTCAAAACAAGGAGTTTAAGTGATGTTGACAAAGTTAGGGAATTCGTTAACAAGGTTATCAACAAAAGGGAATCTAAAGTTTCCGTTTTTGAGATAAAGATGATTATTGAGAGAATCAATTCGATTTTAAGTAAGTGGACTCTATTTTTAATGGCTATAGCGGGTGTTTCATTGCTGGTTGCTGGGGTTAGTATCTTAAACATAATGTTGATGTCTACAATTGAAAGAACAAGGGAGATAGGTTTATTGAGAGCAATAGGAGCTTATAGAGAAACTATCTTAAAAATATTTCTCCTGGAAGCTTTGATATTAGGCATAGTCGGTAGTTTAATTGGTGGAGCTTTGAGTTTTATAGGTGGTTACGTAATAGACTTGTTGATATTAAAGACTGCTAAATACGTTTTTCAGCCTTCATCCTTACTTTACGTGTTTGTTGGAATTTCGTTTGGAATTGCTACGGCACTCGTTAGTGCATTATACCCAGCTTGGAAAGCTTCCCGTCTTGAACCTATTCAAGCTTTGAGGTATGAATAGATAACTATTTATAATAACACAAAGCAAATCCTTAATGCTAATTTTGAAAACTTTTTAAATTCTCAAGATTGTTAGTATCAATATGGGATTTATATGGTATCCACCAAAGGAACTGGTTGAATCAGCTA
>CAZFII010000159.1:0-3412 GCA_964518925.1 uncultured archaeon | reverse complement strand
ACCCATCTGATCTGACAACTCTATACTCAAAATCGTATTTCAATGCTAATCCATCCAAAGCCTTTATGAAGTCTACGTATTCCTCAACTGGTTGTCTTCCAAAGCTGAAGAATCTTAATATATCTTCTGCAAATTTTCTGTTTCCCGGTTTAGCTGGATAGCACGGATACGGTATAATCGTTACGTTATCGTATCCATAAGTTATCTCGTTTACATACCTCTCATCGAAAACCACTACTGTATCGAAGATTGACAGATCGTATTTAATGCTCTCCCTTTTACCTTCGTGTATTACCGCTATCGTTATAGCTTTACCTCTTAACATCTTAACGAGTTTTTCAACATGCATATAAGGCAGACTTTCATACGATTCAACTATTAAAACTTCAGGGCTTTCAGTTAATACCGCATTTATATCAAACCATCCCCCAGTGAAGTCGGGTTTTAATTCTTCATAACACCGAATCACAAAATCCTCATCATCTTTAATTATCTTATGGTGCCACCATAGGCTAGCAGATTGAATATACGGTGCAAATACAACTAAATCGTGACCCATTTTTAGGAATTCTCTCCCAATAAGTTCAGCGTGCATCGAAACACCACAAGTAGCGTTCCACCTTGAAATTATACCAATTTTCATAATAACAACACCTCCTAAATATTTATTCTACAAGTATAGTGTATATTATTCGCTTAAAATAAATCTTTCGACTGATAATTGTTATAATTATTATAATGTGATATTCTATTTTTAGAAGATTAATTTTTTATGATATATAAGATTTTCTAATCATTTCAAATAATTATAATTACTAATTTGTATCAATAGTTGTTTCGGGAAAATCAACAACTACGATGCTTGAGTTTGAGGTATAGTCATCATGAATTGAAATCATTAGAAGTTCAATCGTCTAACTGAAGTTCAATGGAAAACTATATATATTACTAATACAAAAATTCAAAGAGAATAGAGGTAGGAGGTGTTAGAATGGCTGAGTTGCCACTTGCACCAGTTGATAGACTCATAAGAAAGGCTGGAGCTGAAAGAGTAAGTGCCGAAGCAGTAGAAAAAATGGTCGAAATACTTGAAGACTATGCCTTGCAGGTTGCTAAGAAAGCTGTTGAAATCGCAAAGCACTCTGGAAGAAAAACAGTTACTGCTGAAGACATAAAGCTTGCAATATCTATGAGTTCCAAATCTTAACTTTTTATTTTTTAATTTTATTTTAGCTCTTTTTATTTTATTAATTTTAATTATTTAAAATCTTCTAAAAAATTAAATTTAAAATTTAATCCAACCAAATTGAAAAAATGATTCCTGCTTAAAAATTTAATAACCTTACTTTTTCAGTAAGCTTTTTGTTGCAGTCATCTAAATTCAAAAGCGGCTACGCACAACATTAAAATCCAATTTATCACCACGATCTCAGCTTCCATACTACTGCCGCTATTACTATTAAGAGCGGTAGCAGAGCGAACCAATAGTTTTCGAGAAAAGTTAGATAATTTTTGTGCTCGTTTGTAGGAGTGATTGGAATCATTGGCACGATTATTTCCTTAGTTCTGAATTCTACTTCGATTTTGTTTCCGTTTGAATCAGATAAGATACCGTTTAAATATATTTTCGCGTTTCCCTTTAGTCTAAATTTGAGATTTAAGATTTCGCCGTTATCTATCGAACTCTCCCTAAATTTTGCCGCAATCACTCTAACCTTGTTCGGGGCGATCGTTCTGTAATCAAATACAGACCAATTTTTTATGGCCTCTCCTTTTTCGATCTCAAGGAGTTCTAAGTTCTCGTAAGATACGTCTATTTGAAATGCGGATAAATCGGTTACGTTTTCCACAATAACTCTTCGCCGACATTTAGTTGACTCGGTGATGAGATTAAAACCAATGCTACAAGAATTGCTATCATGATCTATATCTTTACGAGAATATTTATGAGCTTAACTAAGGGCGTGTTAATTTAAGGGTGCAAGCTTTAAATATTGAATATTTAAGTTGACACATCCCTTAACTAATTAGGAAATGCATTTTAACAACAAGAAATAGTAGTCATATGGGTCACGTATGGGTTAAAACAAAGATTGGAAATCCAGAGATGACGAAAGTTTTAGAGGTTGAAGCTTTGGTTGATACTGGCGCAACTTTGACAGTAATACCAAGAAAAATTGCTGAGAGTTTGGAGATACCGATAGTTGGAAAGAACATCGTAGAAACTGCAGCGGGAAAAATTGAAATAGACAGAGGAAGGGCTTGGATAGAGATTATGGGCAAAGGTGAGATAGTTCCAGTGCTAATCTCAGATGTAATAGAAAAAGTTCTTATCGGCATTACAGTTCTCGAAATTCTTGGTCTGAGAGTTGATCCGATTACTGGTAAGCTCGTTGAATGGACTCTGCTTTTATACTGATACAAGTAAGTTTATAAGTTTGACCAAATCGAGTATGTTAACACTTCCATCGTCGTTTAAATCAGATGTTATAGTTGATTCTTCTTCCGTTAAGATTATTCTTTCAAGTTTTATTAAATCTTTATATCCATGTTAACGTCCCCGTATCTGTAAACTCTGACCGAATGATTGTAAAATCTGTTTATTTTTATCTCCCTCTCGTTTGGATCTACGAATTTCGTGCTTTCTCTGTCGATTATGAATGTCAGATTTTTCGAAATTCTCGGCTTAAACGTTATCAAAGCGATTTCCTTTGTCCCAGCGGGTGGCTTTTCTTTTCCGATACCGATTATCTCAAGCCTTTTGTCGTAGACATTTTCGTTTATCTCGTAACACTCTTCGAGAACATTATACGAGAACGCCCATTCCCTTACGTCCTTTCCCTTCTCGACTTGGATTATCTCAACACCTTCCGGGACGAGGATATAAAGCTGAAAAGCTATGAAGTTCTCGGCATCTAATCGTAAAATTGCATTTGTGGTTTTGGGCACACTCCTTGTCTCCGTAAAACCAGATGTTTCCCGCAGATGAAACTTGAATTAACATTAAAAAAGAACAGACGTAATAACATAATCAAAAATTATTATAAAGTCTAAAAATAAACTTAAGAGATGATAAGGAATTTAGTATAAAAGTAAAGATATTTAAAAGGAAAAAGGTGCAAGAAGAAATAAAGATACTTAGCGTAGCAATTTACCTTCAGACATCATAACTGCAAGAATTGCATCCCGTTTCATACAATGCTGTCAGAAGATGGATAAATAAGATTGCCTATTGCTACGGAGAAGAAGAAAATGCGTTGGATGAAACAGTTGTTAAAGCAAACATTACGTTTATTCGGATGTTGAGCTGATTCTGATGAGGGTTTATGCAACGAGAAATTGGCTCGTAACCAGAAAAAAGTCCTCAAGTATTGCGAGAACATGCCGAAATTCGTTATAGATAGAGCTCCTT
>CAZFII010000158.1:0-3475 GCA_964518925.1 uncultured archaeon | reverse complement strand
TACATCTTTTTTTATTTCTTCCTTTATCGAATAACAAAGTATTGTTAAATTGTGCTTTTTTGAATGGATTGTAGCCTTCACTAATCAGATTGTATAGGGTTCGATGCCGTTTTCGATTTAAGTAACAAACATTTGGCTTTAAAAACGAAATCCTTAAAATCTTACGAAAGCTCCCGAAAGAGAACACCCCAAGGTGTTCTTTAAACTAACTTAAAGAGAGAACACGGTTATCGTCAATTAGAGCAACTATTGTTCAATAAAACAGTTAACTCTATACGAAGAGATTACGTATATTCTTTTAATATTTCAGTGATTAACCTTAAGTACATCTCTTTTTCGTCATCTTCAAGTTTTTTCCCGCTATATACTGCTTTTTCGTGAAGTTCCGTGATAATTTTCAATTTTTCAGCAAAATCTTCATTGCTCAATGCTTTAAATAGTTCTCTTGGTGTAAGACTCTTTTTTAAGTTATACTTTTCGGTAAGTGTTTTGAACAATAAGTTGTACGCTTCCTCTATATCTTCTGGAATTTTTAATTCTTTGGTAACTCTTTCCAATTCTATGCTGTCCAACTTTTCATGAATAGTAGATCTATCTTTAACCTTTTTAAGGGAAAATCTTTTTATATTTGCAATATATACAAAAATTAAAATAAAAACTGCTACAACTGTAATAATTAATGGCAACATCCATCCTTTGCTTGAGATTGGCAATACTTGTATTTCAACTTTATTTGATTCAGATGGCTTGTGCATTTGATCCCCAAAGAACTTAACAAATACCGAATATCTTCCAGGCTTTGAAAAGTTTGTGGTAAAATTGAAATCTCCTTTGACATTAATTATTCCCACATCTGTAGAATTCACAAATATGTGAACTGGTATAGAATAATTTACTCCATAAATCCTACCTTTAAATTCTATAGTTTCGTTAACTCTAACACGTTTTTTGTTGGGTTCAATGTATATGAATACTGGGAATTTTGAAAAGAATATAGATAGGCTTGCATTAGAACTCCTATATGTTTCATTTCCATGATAAAAAGCAAATATCTTTAGAAATCCTTCAGAACGTCTTGTAACGTTAAATTCAAAGAAACCTTTGAAATTGAACTTTGCATTATCAACCTTAACCGTTACATTTGCATTTAAAGGCTTTCCGTAGTAATCCAACAGATATCCACTAACTTTAACTCTTTCATTTAAAAATGCTGTGGACTTATCCGATGACAAAATGATACGTGTCGGTATTTTACTAACGTACACTTTCACGACGTTTGATTTAACGATTTTTCCTTTGTAACTAATTCCTTTAGCATATATTACATGCTCTCCTAATCTTTTAAAACTGTACGTCATAATGCTGTTGTTAACCTTGTATTCAACGCTATCTATAAAGAGTGAGATCTGTGTAACATTTTTTGCATATACAAGTATTTGTATTTCTTGATACAAAAACGGATGATCGTCCGAAACCGTGACAACTAAGCCTTCTATTTCAAATTTAGCTAACAAACTCCTATAATACGATATTAGATCGTAAACATCTTTTAACTTTGATTTCAAGTTCGAGACGTCAAAACGAATTTTTGAAGTTTCGTTCCAGAGCTCGATTTTTTCTATTTTATATATAGATTTATTTATTTTATCTGCGGATACCTCCATCTTAGTCAAAGCAGATCTAACGATCACGTATGCTGAGTAGTTATTTTTTATTTTATATATATATTTTAAAAAAATGTGTTGTGACCGTGCAAGATTCTCAATTCCTTCTGCAAGACTTAAAAACGGATTTACAACTTTTGTAACATTACTTCTAAAACCTCTAATTGAGTAAAACATACTCTCAGACTCTATTAAATTTACCCTCTTGTATAAATTTATCGAAAAATTTAAGGTATTTGGATTTTCATTTAAAAAATCATCTAAGCATTTCTCAGCATCTCTGATTACATCCGAAAAGTGTAGGTATATACCTTCATCGCTAAACTTTGCCTTTGAATAAGCTACATGCCTCAGTCCGTCAACGGGTGAAATTATGAACATAAGCAAGACTAAGACAACTATCTTCCGCATCGCACAAAATACAGTAAATTGTATTTAAAGTTTAACAGATTGTAAACCCGATGAAGTGGAAGAACATCGCTGGAGCAATACTAATTGTGATAGGATCCATACTTACGTTTAAGGGTGCAATCGAAACAAATCAGAGTTTGATAAATGCTGGAATAGGAGGTGTATTTTTAGGAGTAGTAGTTTTAACATTTTCGACTTCTGACTACGTGAAGTACGATGCATTTAAAGCTGTTGTTTTACCATACTTTGAACTTGTAAAAAATATGGTTGACTCACTCGATTTGAAAAGTAAAGCAGTCTATATTCCTCCCTATAGCAACCTTCCAGATGGTGGCGTTTTTATACCGTTGCACAAAGACTTTGACATAGACTTAGCAAAGCTTGATAGAAACACGATGTTTATTGTAGATGTTGGAAGAGAGAAAGAAATGGGATTACTGATAACCCCTCTCGGAAAAGAGCTTGTAAAGATGTACGAGAGTTATTCAGAACTGGATTTTACAAACGCTGGATTGCATATTGTTGAAAACGCATCAGCAGTTTTAAGATCGCTCGGATTAGCAAAATCCTTAACAGTTGAGGAATCCGATGGAAAGATAAAAGTATACATCGAAGGTGTAAAGATAAATAATTGCTCCAAGATATGTGAACAGATTGCATGTCCAATATGTAGTTCTATTCTACTATCTATTGCGAAGGCTTTGCAAGAGCTTATAATCGTAGAAGAGTTCAAATTCGATAAGAGATTTATCGAAATCTCAGCAAGGAGAATTGGAGGTGTAGATAAGTGGATGTAGACGATGTAATAGTTTTGACTTTGGCGATATGGGTTTTTATATGTATAATTTTTGTTAAAACTGTTGACGTTTTTGTAACTCTTTTACTCATAGGACTTTTGATAGTTGCAGAAGTGGCTGGAGGTTTTATCAAGCCAGAGACTAAACAGGGTTTAAAGCCAGCTATATACTTTTTGTTATTCGTTTTTTTAATAATCGTTGCAAAAAAAGTGATAGAGGTTTTGAGTTAAAATCATTAAGCCTTTAAAAAGATTCATGTGCCAAAAGATAATGAAGAGGATTTGGGATTTCCTAACTGTAATTTTACTTTCGATATTACTTGTAGTTGTAATCTATATCTTCCCAGAAAGTATACTTAGAAAGGTTATCGGTTTACCGTTTATACTGTTTTTTCCAGGTTATGCGCTCGTATCTTTTTTATTTCCAGAGAGGAGAGATTTAGATGTAATCGAAAGGATTGCCCTTTCATTTGGCTTAAGTATTGCGATAACGCCCCTCATAGGCTTGATGTTGAATTACACCCCTTTTGGGATAAGACTAACTCCAATTCTACTCAGTTTGGCATTTTTCAATATCGTCTTTTCTATACTTGCGATAATAAGG
>CAZFII010000157.1:0-3496 GCA_964518925.1 uncultured archaeon | reverse complement strand
GTGATGCAACATTGTTGATGAAGTATTTAAATTATCCACAATGTGGTGTCACGACTAAACAATAAATAAATATGAGGATATCAAAGAATAACTTTATGAAATATCTTTTAGAACATGAATCAAAAGAGCTACTTGAAAGGTACGGTATAAAAACTGCTAAATGTATCTTTGTAAGAAGTGAAGATGAAGCAGTTAAAGCTGCAAAATCAATTGGTTTTCCAGTTGTTATGAAGGTTTCATCACACAAAATAGTACACAAAAGCGAATTTGGTGGTGTAATACTAAATATAAACAATGAAGATGACGTTAGGAAGGCCTTTAGAAAATTAATCTCGATAAAAGATGCTGAAGGTGTAAACGTTCAGCCAATGTTACCAAAGGGCATAGAAGTAATAATAGGTGTTTCTCAAGATGAGCAATTCGGCAGTATTATCATGTTTGGATTAGGTGGAGTATTCGTTGAAGCGTTAAAAGATGTCTCTTTCAGACTAATCCCCATAACAAGAAGAGACGCTGAGGAGATGATAAGAGAAACGAAAGCATACGAGATCTTAAAGAAGTACAGAAATGATTCCTTAGTAGAGCTTTTGCTTAAGGTAGGTGATATCGCCGAAAAGGAGGGAATTGTCGAAATGGATTTGAATCCCGTGTTTGTTTACGAAAATGATTGTATCGTAGCAGATGCAAGGATTGTACTGGGTAAAGTAAAATCTCATGAATTCAGACCCAAAAGAGATATCAAAGATATTCTAAACCCCAAATCAGTTGCCGTAATTGGAGCTTCTGCAAATCCGACGAAAGTTGGTTATGCTGTACTAAGCAGCTTGAAAAGCAACCCAAATATAAAAATCTATCCAATAAATCCAAGATTAGATAAAATAGACGGTTTAAAAGTCTATCCATCGATTTTAAATGTAGATGACGAAGTAGATTTAGCAGTTATAGCTCTCCCAGCTGATAAGGTTTTGAAAGCCGTTTTGGAATCCGTACAAAAAGGTGTGAAAGGAATCGTTATAATTTCCTCTGGTTTTAGAGAGGCTGAATATCATCACGGAAGAATTCTACAAGAGAAGCTTTCTGAAATTGCTAAGAATGAAAACATCAGAATAATAGGCCCGAACGTTTTCGGATTCGTTAACGCTGTAAGAGGAATAAACGTAAGCTTTACTCCAATGTTCAGTAATATAAGGAAGGGAAGGATTGCACTAGTTTCGCAAAGTGGAGGAATTTGCCACTATATCGCACATAGCTTTGAGGATTTAGGTTTTAGTTATATAATACACCTTGGAAATAGATGCGATGTCGATTTTGTAGATGTATTTGAATACTTGAAGGACGATGAAAGTACTGATATCGTAGCTGTTTACGTTGAAGGAATCGAGAATGGAAGAATCTTTTATGAATCCCTCAAGGAACTCTGTAAGTCTAAATACGTTGTAGCTATGAAATCTGGTAAGAGTAGAGTTGCAGATAGAGCATCTTTGAGCCACACTGGAAGTTTAGCTGGAGAATACAGAGTATTTAGAAGTGCCTTAAAGCAAGCTGGAGCAATAGTCGCAGAAGACCCAACAGAACTCATCTACATAGCTAAAGCTTTGGACTTGCTTGGAAGACCTAAAGGTGAACTGGCAATTCTCTCAATTCAGGCAGGACTTGGAATAGTCGCAACTGATATATTAGAGGATTTTGGAGGAAAATTGGCTAAATTAAACAACGAAACGATTGACAAGCTAAGGGAAATACTGCCACCCATAACCATGAGGGAAAATCCAGTAGATTTATCGTTTAGCGGTCTTAATCCAGAAATCCTTAAGAAAGTAGTGGAAATCGTTTCAAAAGATGAAAACGTAGGACTTCTGATGTTTATATATGCAGTAGCTCCTCCAAGCTGGATAATACCGACCAATGAATTAAAAAACGCTATAAATTCCTCAGAAAAGCCAGTAATAGTCGTTTACGCATCAACATCAGAAGACTTTGCAAGGGTTAAAGAAGAACTTGAAGGCAAAGGCGTATTCGTTTGTAACTCTTTGGAATACGCTGCAAGAATCGCTGCCAAAATAATTTAGTGACATTTAATAAAACTCCTTGGAATCAATCCTTGCAAGATCATACAGTCCACTAAAACGATTGCAACCATTGCTTCAACCACTGGAACGGCTCTAGGAACTATACAGGGATCGTGTCTACCTTTAATATTTATTTCTACTTCTTTCATCTTTTCAAGATCTACCGATCTCTGGAGTTTTGATATTGAAGGAGTTGGCTTAATTGCCACTCTTAAAATTATGTCTTCCCCATTTGAAATCCCACCAAGTACACCTCCAGCGTTATTCGATGCAAATCGAACTTTACCATCCTTTAACATTATTTGATCGTTGTTCTCACTACCCCTAAGCTTCGAAACTTCGAAACCTCTGCCAATCTCAACACCTTTAACCGCTGGAATCCCCATAACCGCATAAGCAAGATATGCATCTAATTTATTAAAGACCGGTTCACCTAATCCAGCTGGAACGTTTTTTGCAATCACTTCAACGATTCCACCTAAGCTATCTCCCTCCTTAATAACTTCTCTTAATTTTTCTTCTATTGCTTTCTCCGCATTCTTATCAGGACATCTAAGTGGGCTTTTCTCAGCGATTTCAAATGCCTCTTCAACGGTTAAGCCATTTAAATCACATCTTATTCCACCTATTTCAACGGTGTATCCGTATATCTTTATTCCATATTTCTCTAAGATCTTTTTAGCTACAGCACCAGCTGCAACTCTCGCCGCAGTTTCTCTTCCAGAAGCCCTTCCACCACCTCTCCAATCTCTTACACCGAATTTCGCCAGATAAGTGTAATCTGCATGCCCGGGACGAGGAATGTTTTTTAGCTCTTCATACGGTTTACTATCTACATCTACGTTCTCTATAATCATCGAAATCGGAGTTCCAAGTGTTAACCCGTTAAAAACACCAGATAGTATTTTGACTCTATCAGTTTCCTTCCTTTTTGACGAATAAATTCCACCCGGTTTTCTTCTGTCCAATTCTCTTTGTACGTCTTCTTCACTAAGCTTTAATCCAGCTGGACATCCATCTATTACGCAACCTATTGCTTCACCGTGACTTTCTCCCCATGTAGTAACCCTAAAGGCGTAACCAAATGTGTTCATAGAAGATCAAAGACTGTTAAGTATTTCAACCATTTCATCATCGCTTACGTCATACCAATTTTTATATGCATCTGCCACTGCATATGGGTAGTGCAACAGTTCTCGATTTAAAGAACATTAAGCAATGTTAAGTAATTTTAAACCACGAAGTGCAATAACGTAAGCAGAAGCAGTATGCCTATCTACACCTAATTTTCTTGTCAACTTCTCGCTGATTTTGCTTGTATTAGCTGGATTGACATAAGATGTCTTCATACCATACAAAGGAGCTTTCATCCTAATTGTCTCGATGACTCTGCTTCTGAACGACTGGACAGCGTAGTTGTAGTTCTT
>CAZFII010000156.1:0-3506 GCA_964518925.1 uncultured archaeon | reverse complement strand
TTAGATTAACTTTTATCAACTTTTCGATTTACTGTTGGATGTGTTAACTTAAGGATGCAAGCTTTATATTATTGCTTTTCGCACTAATACTGTTCAAGATGGTAGTGATGCAACACTGTTGATGAAGTATTTAAATTATCCACAATATAGTGTCTTAAAGCCTTGCTGAGCTACAGAGATTTACAAGGGCTTTTTCACCTTCTCTTGTTCCCTTAGCTATTAATAAATCTCCGCTATATATCTTTGCATTTGCAGTTGGTTTTGTTATCCAGCTTTGACCTCTCTTTATAGCTATCACATGCATACCCGTGTTTGTTTCAACTTTTGCTTCTCCAAGGGTTTTACCGTTTATATTTGATTTATCGCTAACTTCAACTATTGTTATGATTTCATCTGTTTCTCTCATAGCATCTCTAAATATCGGTGGAATTTCCATCTTTTTTAGTAAAACATTTGCTATATCTCTCGCAGCATCAGCTATTTGCTCTGAACAGTAAGCAATTTCAATTATAGCCATTAGAGGTTTTAAATTTTCACCACTGAAATATCTACTACTCTCTAAAATCAGTTTTTCTATTTCAAATTTCATGTTGTCTATTCTTTCTTCAAGATGAGCAACTTCATAGGCTATATCCTCATTACCGTATATAAGGGCTGAATACGACAGATCTACAGCCAGTTCTGACAAGTTTTTCATCTCTATAAGTAAATCTACAGCTCTATCTAATTCTTCTATTTCGATTTCTTTTGGCAATTTTTGGGCTTGGATCTCTTTTCCAGTTATGAACTTGTAAAACCTTGGAACTGCTGATGGGTCACCTCTTGCAAAAAGTAAATCCCCTTTTAATATTTTTGTATCTCTATTTGGATTAAATATCCAACTAAATCCCCTCCTTATAGCGATAACTCTCATTCCAGTTTGAGTGTGTAGTCTTAACTCACCTAATGTTTTGTTAACGACTTCAGAATTTTCTGGAACTTCTAATTTTACAACAGTCTCTTCTGAGTAGTATAGTATTAAGTTAACTATTTCGTCGGAGAGTTTAAAACCTCTTAGAACTAAACTCGATATATCTCCAGCTGCATTGCTTATCTTTTCTCCAGCGCTTGCTATCTGCAAAATTGAGGAAACCATTTCAGCTTCTTCAACTCTTCTTGCTGCAAGGACTGAAACTGTTCTAATCTGGCTTAAGAGTTCAAGAACTCTAGATTCCAGTTCTAGAACCTCTTCAGCTATATCTTCATTGTTATAGAGAATAGCAGAATAGGCAAGATCTACCATTAATTCAGTAGTATCTTTGATTTCTATCAACAAATCTTTAACTGTTCTACGCATTTAAAGTAATCTATGCTTAACGATATATATAGTTTAAACTACCTCTAATTTTACTTCTTTTCCCTCCCTATCGTAACACTTCCAACTGTTCATGTCGTATGGATAGCAGACTATTATATGATAACGCCCGAATCTTGAAAATAGAGCCAAATCCTCTTCAGAAGGTTTGCAGTTCGGTGATGGATGACTGTGAACAGTTCCGTAAACCTTCATACCTATTGGCAACATATCCAAATGGATTAGGGCTGAGACTCTGCCAGATATAAAAGGTAAGAAAACTAATTCCTCTAAAACGTCTTTATCTCCAGTTAGTAACGCTACAAACTCATCTGGATGGGAATTTTTTGCAGCTTCGAGTATCGTTATGAGTAGTTCTCTCTTTATCTTCATACAGTTTCAACATAGCGAAGATCTTTAACTCTTTTGATTAAGTTTATAATCTCATTGTATTAAACGTCTAAGGTATGAAAGTACTGGTTGCAGAGCCTATCAGTGATGAAGCGATTAAAGCTATGAAAAACGCTGGGCTACATGTTGACGTAAAAACGAATCTCAGTAGAGAGGAACTCCTAAAAATAATCCCAGAATACAATGCATTAGTTGTTAGGAGTCAAACAAAAGTCGATAAAGAGATAATAGAAGCTGCTAAGAATTTGGAGATAATAGCAAGGGCTGGAGTTGGAGTTGACAACATAGATATAGAAACAGCTACAAAAAGGGGGATAGTTGTAGTAAATGCTCCCGGAGGTAATACTGTTTCTGCCGCAGAACATACAATTGCACTGATGCTTTCTGCTGCAAGGAAGATACCTCAAGCTGACAGAAGTGTAAAAGAGGGAAAATGGGAGAGAAAGAAGTTCATTGGAATAGAGCTTAGAGGAAAAACAGTTGGTATTATTGGATTGGGTAGAGTTGGATATGAAGTTGCTAAGAGATGTAAAGCTTTAGAGATGAATGTAATTGCATATGATCCGTACGTTCAGAGGGAAAGAGCTGAGCACATAGGTGTAAAACTCGTAGACTTTGACACTCTACTTAGAGAAGCGGATATAATAACCGTCCACGTTCCAAAGACGAGGGAAACTGTTAATATGATTAGTTATGATGAATTTGAGAAGATGAAAGACGGAGTTATAATAATAAACGCTGCAAGAGGAGGGGTTATTAACGAAGATGCTTTGTATAAAGCGATTATTAGCGGTAAAGTTTACGCCGCTGGTTTAGACGTGTACGAAAAAGAGCCACCAGATCCCAATAATCCGTTGCTAAAATTGGAGAACGTAGTTACTACACCACACATAGGTGCATCAACAAGGGAAGCACAACTCAGTGTTGGTATGATAATTGCTGAAGAGATAATAAACATGGCCAGAGGCTTACCTGTAAGAAATGCAGTAAACCTGCCAAGTATAGAGCCTGCGGATTACGAGTTTATGAAACCGTTTATAACTCTTGCTGAAAAAATGGGTAAAATTGCGTGTGTTCGGCTTGGTAGGGCGATAAGAAGTGTTAAGGTTACGTGTAGAGGAAAACTAGCGAGCAAAAACACAGAACTGATCACAAGAGCCGTTTTAAAGGGATTGTTTGAGCCTATACTTGGACAAGACGTAAATATAGTTTCTGCAAAAACGATAGCTCAGGAGAGAGGGATAACCGTAGAGGAGAGTAGAGTAGAGAGATGTAAGCACTATGAGAGCTTACTTGAAATAAACGTTGAAGGAAATGGAAAAGAGATGTACATAGCTGGAACGTGCTTTGGAGAAGAGTACAGGGTAATAAAGATAGACAAGTACAAAGTCGACTTTGTCCCAAAGGGACATTACATAATATCGTTGCATGAAGACAAGCCAGGTGTAATTGGACGAGTTGGAACACTATTTGGTAAAAATAACATAAACATAGCGGGAATGATAGTTGGTAGATACTCCGATAAGCCCGGAGGTATTCAGCTCATGTTATTGTTAGTTGACGACCCACCAACAGAGGAAGTTCTAAAGGAGATGACGAAATTAGATGGAATAATAGATGCAAGTTATGTTTATCTTTAAATAATATTTATTAAATCGTCACAATATGACCAAAATTTTTAACCCTTATTAAATTATTAAATTTAATTGTTCAATCAAAATTTATGGGGCCGGTGGGATTTGAACCCACGACCAGCGGGTCT
>CAZFII010000155.1:0-3533 GCA_964518925.1 uncultured archaeon | reverse complement strand
CTAACGTTTACACTCTTTGTGTAGTCTGAGTACCTGTTTACTCTGCCAAATCTCTGGATTAATGATGGTATTGGAGCTACTTCCGTAAATAAATAATCAAAAGATACATCGAGACTAACCTCTGCAACTTGTGTAGAAACTAATACAAAGCCTTTTGACAGTCTTGACAGTTCGTCTAATTGACTTTCTTTATTTCTTCTATCACGATAAGTGAATCGGGAGTGTATTAAAAATACTCTTTTAAGATCGTATTCATTTTTCAGTAATAGATATGTTTTAATAGCCTTTTCAACTGTATTGCATAAGACTAAAACGTTACCTTCCTCTGCTTTCTTTGCAACAGTTCTTAACGATTTATCATCTGTTATATCTGAAGATTCAACACTATACAAGTATCTCCTCTTTTTTTCGTATTCATTGATGAACTCAAATTTTACTATATTTATATACTCCTCGATTAATTTTTCTAAATCGGGATGTGACGTTGCAGACATGAAAATTGATTTAATGTTGTATCCAAAGTTTTCATTAAACTTTTTTATAAAGTTTAATAAGATGTATAGCCCGTTAATTGGATAAGCATGAAACTCGTCAAATATAAATACAGAATTTCTAAAATGAAATTTCTTTAAAAAGTATTTACCAACATGTAGAAAGCTCAAAACTATCTGATCTAAGGTTGTTATAGTTACCGGACTCATAAACGATTTCAAAATGAACATGTCAAAATCTACAGTTGATTCGTTTCCTTCTCGAAGTTTTTCAACATCTGCAAAGTAGTAATTTTCTTCGACTCTACAGTTGAAAACCTTGCTGAGCGTGTCTTTCATCTTTCTTATTGACGTTATAGTCGGCAAAACATAAATTATATGCCTTGGATTTTTATTTAAGGCAATCGTTAAAGAAGCAAATGTCTTTCCCCATCCCGTTGGTGCTGTAAATAACACATCACCCTTTGTATTAGCCATATCACAAAAAATTCTCCATCGATTTTGGTCAAATTTTAGTCCTTTCGAACTTACATACTCCTTGATATTCGATTCTGTTTGGCTTTTGCTGAAGTTTGCAATCTCATCAAAGACTTTGTTATTTTCCTCAAACATGGCTGAAATTATATCTGCAGTTTTGAATATCCCAAATAAATCTGCATAAACAACGTTAAGATTATAATCTCTTAGTTTTTCCTGTAACTGCATCAATGCAGAGTAAATTTGCCTTACTCTAGCATTTACATCTTTTTTACTGATTTCTAGCTTTGTTCCTCTTGTAGCTCTCGTTATATATCTCAATATTTCTCGACAATTGGGAACAGAAGGGTACGCATTATGTGAATTCAAATGAGAGTGATGTTTCAAAATTAGATAGAAAAGTACTGGATCAAAGTTTTCAGAGTGATTAAGATACAGATATGCTGACAATGCAGAATGTGGTGGATTTTTATCGTTATCTATGTTCCACTTAGGATTTAACTTGCCTATATCATGCCAATCCGCAAGAACATCAATTATATCTCTAAACTTTAATAGATCATGGTTCTTAGCCAGTAAATATGATATTTGCTTAATTTCCCTAATATGCTCATAAAGTGGCTTCATTATTCCATTTTTCTTATGGGATACCTTTGATATGCTATCTAATCCTAAAGATGCAAAATCCATAATCATAACCTCAAAAAACAATCGTAAAGTGGAACTCCACCGATCACATTAACCTTCTCCTTTAGTTTAAACTTAACGTTTAATCCCATTATGACTGTTTTTGGCAATCCTGAATACACATAAGGCAAATTGTAGACGATACTGTTTTCTGTCATTTCTAAAGAGCTAAAAAGATTTTGTGGAATGTATGAATCTTCTATTTCATTTGTTTTTTCGCATTTGTCATAGAGCTTCGGATTTTCGATATCAAAAAAGATGAAGTCATTAATTCCCGCATAAGGAACGAATTCAAAATTATATTCGTTAATTCTTTCATATAACTCATCAATTGTTTCGTTGTTACCCCATATAGCAAATCTGTATCTTGGTCTAAAGAGTATTATTAGTTCTTCAGTAGTTCGATCTTCTCTACCTCTTTTTAGCTTCAATAATTGTGCGTTTTCTCTGCATACTCCTTTAATTTCGAGTAACTTTGCACCAGCTTTAAACTTAGTTCGCTCTTTAATGTATTCATCCCTACTCTTTCCAAGAATTGCAAAGAAAAAGCCTATTACCGTAGTTGGTAGAGGCATAATATAAGATGTTCTACTTTTCATAGTCGTATGAACTCTGAAGTGTGCTAAGTCGAAGAGAACATCAACTGTCAATCCCCTTTCCATTCACCTCCCACCAACCATTTTGCCATCTTTTCTATATCTTCACTTGGAACACTATTTGACTTCAAGTCATAAACTTCCAATAATCTTTTACTGTTATCTTTACTTAAATCTGGTTTTGTGAATGTGTTATTTTTAACATCTATGTATTTCCAAATCGGATAAAGCTTTTCACCACAGTAAACTATTGCAGAAACATGCTCAGCCATTGTGAAGAAGTTAGCCCTTCTCGGATATGTCCAACCTTCGTTAAGTAAGATCTCCAAGAATGCTTTTACTCTGTTTATTCTTTCATCGTCACTTAGTTTGTAAAATACTTTTTCTTTTTCATCATTTTTTAGCTTATATCTATAATAATATCCTTTCGACAATACCTCTTCATTTTTTTCGATCTGTTTTTTCTCCTTATTTTTCTCAATGATGATAATTTCTTCATTTTTCTCTTTTTTCTTTTTAATAGTGATCTTTTCAATCTTTCCATCTTTTACGTATTCATCCCACTTTTTCAGCTGATCGGTTTTCTCACTTTCAGCAAATATACCACATCTTTCGGTAATCACAACTTTCATCAACCCTATAAAGTCCGCAACTTCAATTTCAAACGGTGTTGGATTAGCTTCGCCTAATTCTCTCGGAAATCTACCTCCAAAATCTATTTGTATCGGCGTGTGTTCAATTGCCACAATTGGAGACATCGAAATCGGTGAAACTCTCGCTTTTTGCTGATTTCCTTTAATGTAAAGATATCCAAACAGGTCGTTATCAACATATTCTATCGGATCTCCGCTGTCCGCTAACTTGTTTCCTTCACCAATCCTAAAAGGATCGATTTTAAACCCAAATTCCTTAAGCTTTTCTCTAATTCCTCTTTTCACTGCTCTTGCAGAGACAAATGGGTATGTCTCTCCACTTGCTGAAACGAGTTTCTTAATCCTGATTCTATCGCCTTCAACTTCGTTTGCGTTTACATTTCCTGAAATATGCGTTAAAATTCCAATAACGATCTTTCTCATTGTTTTAAACCTCCTACATAACTATTCCAAAGGGTTACAATAAATTCATTTTTTACTATGAAGAAATCTCTAATTGGTAATGTTACAATGTCTTGAGGTAATGATATCTTAATGTCTTCTCTCTCCAATCTTGGCAGATATGAAACAAGCCTCTCCACAAAAGTTGTCGGTGTTTCTTCGCTTTTTAGATCAAGAATTATTCTTTT
>CAZFII010000154.1:0-3543 GCA_964518925.1 uncultured archaeon | reverse complement strand
AAATACGTTGGAGAAAAGGAAAGAAAATACATTCCTATTTTTGAAAGGGATTAAAACTTTGACTTTATAATGATACCTTTTCTCTTGTGTTGAAACGATTGCGGCTTTATCTCTTTAGATTAAGTTTTATCTTTTTCCAGAAATTTTTATTTTCAATTATCTGCTTTTTGATCTAAAAAATTTTTCGAGTATTTTGGCAATGTAACAGCCTAGTTATTTTTAATAATATTAAAATTAAAATGAATTAATAAAATATAACCGAAACGTTTTTAGCTAAGAAAAATAATGTACAATTATGAGTTGTCCTAGATGTAATGGCGACCCTGCTGAATACGGTGTAATACCATTACAACTTGGAAAAACAAGATCTATAAATGTTAAGGTCATGGTTTGTGCAAAATGTGGGCTTGTTTTCTTCGAAAGAACTGAAGAAAAACCAGGTTTTAGATAATTTAAACTTTTATTTCTACTTTTTTAGAGTTTGAACTTTAAATACCATTTCTATTTCATCCCTCATTGGTACGAATGTATATCCACAACTACATCGGATTTCATCTGGTATTTCCATTAAGCTCTCAAATTCCTTATAAACGTTTTTACATCTTGGGCATATTACTCTATGCTTTAATTTGAGCTTTCCCTCTTTAACGAGTTTTAAACATTCGTTTACAACCTGACATACACTAACGTTTAGTCTTTTAGCAACAACTTCGGGAATGATTTCACTTTCTTCTTTCAACAGATTAGATAAATCCATAAAATAACTATTTATGCGGGAATTTCACCTTTTCGATTAGACCAAAACAACAATAAAATAAGGGATATCAACATAGAATTATGATAGTTGAATCGTATCTTTATGAGAAATTGAACGGAGAAGTAAGATGTAAAACTTGTTGGCATAGATGTAAGCTTAAAGATGGGAAGTGGGGAATTTGTAGAGTTAGAAAGAATGAAAACGGTGTTTTAAAGGTTTACAATTACGGTTTGATATCATCAATTGCTTTAGATCCAATAGAGAAAAAACCTCTAAACAATTTTAAACCTGGAACAAAGGTTTTATCCTTTGGAAGTGTCAGTTGCAATTTTAGATGCCTACACTGCCAAAACTATGAGATATCCACTGCCGATTTAAGTTATCCGTATTTAAGAGAGTTGTCGCCTGAGGATGTTTTAGAACTCTGTAGATTTGAGAATGCAGATGGTATTGCATGGACATACAATGAGCCAACGATTTTACATGAATTTGCATTAGATGCTTCAAAACTGGCAAAGAAGGAGGGCTATTTCATAGTTTATGTAACGAATGGATACATGACTCCCGAAGCTGTAGATCAGTTCGATGTATTAGATGCGGCAAATGTAGATGTTAAGGCGTTTAATCAAAGGTTTTACAGTAAGATATGTAAAGCTAAGCTTGAGCATGTTCTTGATACTGTTGAATACATGCACAAGAAGGGTATATTCTTGGAGCTAACGTATTTGATAATTCCAGATGAGAACGATAGCAAAGAGGAGATTAAAGAATTTGCTGAATGGGTTGTATCAATTGATAAGAGTATTCCAGTCCACTTCTCCCGTTTTCATCCAGATTACAAGATGTTAAATAAACCGGTCACACCAGTTAAAACAATAGAGATGGCTATAGAAATTGCAAGAGATGCCGGTGTTGAATATGTCTACGCTGGGAACGTGTGGGGACATAAGTATGAAAACACATTCTGTCCAAACTGTGGTGAGCTAATTATAGAAAGAGTTGGATTCTACATTAAAAGAATAAATCTCAACGGAAATAGATGTCCTAGCTGTGGATACAAACAGAACATAATTCTTTAAAAGGAAATTTAAACACTTTTCATAGCTTAGTGAAGCAATATCGTTGATGAAGAATTTAAATCGTGAATTTTATCAAGTAATTAATATAGTCGTGACACCATATTGTAGAATTAAACAAAACTAAAGCAATTACAAATTTATTAAAATGCCCAAACTTTAACTAAACCTTTCACATTAAAAATCGTGCAAATTATAAATTTCATTTAATTTTATTAAAACATCTCTAACTTTTTTAATGTCTTCGATTTTTATCCTCTCAAATTTAGTGTGGCATAAGTGTAACTCACCAGCACCCCATACAACCACGTCAAATCTACTTTTTAAGTTCATAGCGTCAGTCCATGATTTCATAACGGTGTGTTCTACTTTAAGACCACACGACTTTATAGCTTCTTCTAAAAACTTTACGACATTGCCACTTACATAACCCTCACTTTCATCTACAATTTTAAGGTCACCGTATTTCTTTGCAACGACTTCGACTGTCTTTTTGATGTCTTCAAGCTTAATCTCTGGCGGAAATACAATATCAAATCGAAGTTCACATGAATTTGGAATAACGTATTCGTCACTTCCACCAACAATTTTAAGAGGTGTAATTCTAAAATCTTTAAACTCTCTTATGAATTCAAAAGCCTTTTCTATTGCATTAATTCCAAATTCTGGAGTAGCTCCATGGGCCTCTAAGCCCTTAACGATTAATACACATTCTAAGCTTCCATAATGCTTCGAAGCTATTTTTAAATCCGTAGGCTCTAATACTATTGCAAATTTCCCATATCTCCAATTTTCTACGAAATCCCTCGATCCCTTTCCACCTTCTTCTTCATCACAGAAAAATGCAAGGGTATAATCGATTCCCTTCTCAGCAGCTTCAAGCATGGCACAAACTCCAGCTTTTGCATCACATACACCAGTCCCGTATGCGTAAACCCCATCAAATTCGAATTTTCTTTTAATATTTACTGTGTCCAGATGAGTTGCAACTATCAAATCGCTTTTGTTTACTGCTAAGTAATACTCACCCTCAATTACATCGTACCCTAAATCTGTGAGATAGTTGTAAACGAATTCTCTAATTTTTTCCTCTTTTCCACTTGGGGATTCTATTTCAACAAGCTTTTTTAGGAGCATAACAGCTTTTAAAAGTATGCAAATAAAACTATTTCTGTGATAATTAGAAGAGTTAAAAAAGAGGATATAGAATCGTTCGTTGAAGTATATCAAAAAGCCTATAGAGGATTAGAGGAATACGCATATACAAGAAGAAGGGATATAAAGTATTACTTTAAATGGCTCTATGCAAGAGACAAAGATGGATTTATGGTCGCTGAGATAGATGGTAAAGCTGTAGGATTTTTAGCATGTGATACAAATTGGATAAGTATTTTCGAAGCTAAAAGAATAGGAGAAATTCATGAGATATTTGTCTTGCCTGAATATCAAAAAATGGGTATTGGAACTTCTTTAATGATAAAAGCTCTAATATATATAAAAAGTAGAGGATTGAATGAAGCTGGTTTATGGGTTGGAGAAAAAAACTATAAAGCTATAAAATTTTATAAGAAATTTGGATTTCGAGATGTTGGAGTTTGGGGTAGATGGATTAGAATGGTCAAAGAGTTAGATAAGTAAGATTTTTAAGACTCTGTGAGCTACTTCGTCTTAAGCTTAAGCGGAACGTCTCTCGTTCTATCCGCCTTCACT
>CAZFII010000153.1:0-3550 GCA_964518925.1 uncultured archaeon | reverse complement strand
ATTCGATAAGAATTTCTTAAAAGCATCCCATTCGAGCTTTTCTTTGTAATAATCTCCTTTCCATCTGCCAAATAGTTGCGTTGGCGTAAGAATGCAAACTAACGCTTGGGCAAACATCGTTAACATTAAAATCGGGAATGATATCGTATTCGGATATAATTTTGCTACTGGAATAGCTGCAATAAAACCTACAATTGATAGAATTACGGTTATCAACATTACCCTACTGAATACGGTTTTTCCTCTGTTTTCTACGAATTCCTCTGATATTCTATCCGTATATTTCATAACTACATCAAACCAACTTGCAATTCTCCTTGCTTCATCCTTATCCTTTGCAAGTCTCCTCAACTTTCGAGTATCGAAAACCCCATTCTCCAAAAAACTATCTAAAAAGTTTAAAACTGATCGCTCGTATCTATCGTCTGTGTCTCTCTTCAATACTTTAATTCTCAACTCCTTACGTCTCCTAATCTTTCCCTTTGATTCATAAGGCTCAATCTCTATGTATCCCCTTCTCTGTAAATCCAATAACGTTGCATAAAAGGCGTTTTCATCGCATTTAAATGCATCTCCATGAAAAACGAGGTTTACGAGCCAAGGTTTTCTTTTCTTTGGAATATAGCTTAAAAACTCTGGAACAACGTACTCTTTTTCCTTACCGTATTTTCTGTAAACGTATACGATAAAGATTGGAAAGCCTAAAACTAAAGCTGTAGCAAGTAGGTTAATCCCAGAAATAAAATTCCTCGTTGCAAAGTAGATCGTGTTTGCGAATTTTGTTTTACTTTCAACACCATCTACATATCTAATGAATCCGTTTACAGCGTTGTGCTTTAATAAAAATTCGATTTCAACCAATCCGTTTGACCATCCTTCAATTATCCATCCATTTTCGATCTTTTCAACTTTGTAGCTATCCATGTGCGGATAAAGCTCCAAGATTGAGTTAGTTGGATCGTATATCTCAATTCTAACAGTTGGATAAGGAATATGCTCATCTGCAAGCTTTAAATTCAAGTGATCGATTTTTCTATCGGTTTCAATTGGTGGATGAATTTCGAATACGTATTTTGCCTTGTAGTTTCCAATACTGAAGTGCGGCAACATAATAAATCCAACTTCATTTCGATTTGCAAGCCTTTCCACGAGGACATAAACTAAAGGACTTGCGTACTTATTAAAAACGAAGACTCTTCCAGAGTAATCTTTTGCATAGGCTGTTCCATTAGTTTTAACATCTAAGAGTTTTATATGAGGTTCATTTAAACTTCCAGAAACTACTAACGGTACTTTCCAATACCTGTATAGCATTCTATATTTAGTTTTTTTGACGTGGTAAACGTAGCTTTCTTCAAGGGTTAAATTCTTTGAAATAGTAATTTTTGCGTAGTAATCGGCAGTTAAATCACCACCACCTTTTGTAATAGAATTTGCTATGACTACGCCAATAACTCCAATAAGTGCAGTTACAACAATTACAACGACCAACTGCCTAATCTCGCTCATACCTGCCACCTCAGTTCTGGTCTTCTCTCAACTTCTTCTTCAAATTGCAAGTAATCCATTTTTTTGAATCCGAACATATTTGCAACGATTCTCGATGGATATGTGTCGATTCTTGTGTTGTATTCCTGAACTATGTTGTTGTACGTGTATCTATGCCTTGCAATTTCATCTTCAACTTCTCTTACGGCATCCATTAGTTTTTGAACGGTTTGAGATGTCTTCAAGTCTGGATAGTTTTCAACTGTAACTAGTATGTTTCCTAAAATCCTTCTCGAAATTCTATCTATTTTTTGGACATCGTTTGGTGATGCTTTTAGGACTTCGGTTCTCATCTTCGTTATTCTTTCGAGTGTTTCTCTTTCAAATCTTGCATAGCTTTGTACAGATTCCAAAAGCTCGGAAATCATGTCAAGCCTCTTTTTTAAGGCAACTCTTATCTGATTTAAAGTCGCTTCTGCTCCGTTTTTAAGCTGTTGAAATCTGTTGTAACTGGTTACGAATACTAATGCGAATATAACTACTACTATGAGAAACCCTACGATTATTAACAAGTATTCGAATACCATAACGGATGTATACTAAAAATTTAAATATTTCGCCTTCAGTCGCTTTTTACAGTAGATGACAAAGTTCAAGTTTTTGGCAACTAAGTATTTAGGTGGTGATGCAACATTGTTGATGAAGTATTTAAATAGACTTGGTTGCCAACTTTGTCATCCACTGTTCAGTGCAGGGAGGAAATCACATCAAAAACTCTGGAATTCTCTGCTTAGCGATTAGATCACCATACGTTTCTCTCTCCCTGATGACGTACCATTTGTCACCGCTTACGAGAACCTCTGCACATCTAGGTCTCCCGTTGTATTGACTACTCATAACAAAACCATAAGCCCCTGTATCGAATATTGCAATTAAATCCCCTTTTTCAACCTTTGGAAGCTTTCTATCTTTTGCAAGGATGTCCCCACTTTCACATATAGGCCCTACTACTGTGTAAACTTCTTCAGCTTCTCTATTCATTTTGTTTGCAACAACAACTCTGTGATATGCATCGTATAAAACAGGTCTTATCAATAGGTTAAATCCAGCATCTACTGCAACGAAGTTCTTATATGCTTTCTTTACAGCATTAACCCTTGTTAAAAGTACTGTGGTATTACCAACAATACTCCTTCCAGGCTCAAGCCAAAGCTTTGGTTCAGATTTGAGTTCTGAGATTCGATTGTTAAACACTGGAAGCAAGACATTCGCTAAATCTTTAGGCTCTGGAGCACCACTACCATCGTAGTCTATTCCCAATCCCCCTCCTATATCCAAGAACTTCAATTCAACTCCTATTTTCTCAACTTCTTTTGCTATATCGAATAACTTATTTAAAGCTTCAACAAATGGAGACAACTCGGTTATCTGACTACCGATATGACAGTGAATTCCAACTGGAACTACATTTGGTAAACTGTTTGCTATTTCGTATACCTTTATTACTTTGTCTTGTGGAATTCCAAACTTAGATGTCTTCAATCCAGTTGAAATCTTTGGATGAGTCTTTGGACTTATATCTGGATTAACCCTAAAGGCTATTTCAGCTTCTAAACTCTTCTTCTTTGCTATTTCTGAAATCGTGTAGAGTTCATCTAAACTATCAACACTAAACAAAACTCTGGCATCTATCCCGTCTTCGATTTCATCATCGCTCTTCGAATTTCCATTGAAAAGAATTTTTTCCCTTTTAAAACCAGAAAGTAAGGCTAAATAGAGTTCTCCTCCACTAAAAACATCTGCTCCAAAATCGTGCTTTGAAATAATCTTCATTATTGCCAAGTTGTTATTAGCTTTTACTGCGTATAGGATTTCAGAGTCTTTAAAGGATTCTTTGTACTTATTTATGTTTTCTTCAAGTTTTGCTTTAGAAGTTATGTAAACTGGAGTTCCCACTTCTTTTACTATTTCTGTAACCGCTACATCTTCGATGTACAGTACTCCATCTCTTTGAGAGAACATGTTCAATGTTTGTTTTAAAGACTTTAAGTTTACTATCGTC
>CAZFII010000152.1:0-3563 GCA_964518925.1 uncultured archaeon | reverse complement strand
GTCAACGAAAACTCGAATTTGCACAAATCTCAACAAGTGTTAAGTACAAACTCAATCATGTTACTTTGTGAACTACTGCTTAAGTTAATACGTCATCAACTCAAAGCGGAAGAGCTTTAAATTATTTGCTCTTCGCGCTAAGTTAACACAAATCACCATCGACATCAACTACTTTTAAGTCTACTACGTATCTGTAAACGTAAGGTGCAAAACTACCACACTTTTTAACCTTTAAAACTTCTACTTCCATCCCGTTTTCTTCAAACAGTCTTTTAACTTTTTCTGGTAGCTTGGACTCGTTATCCTTATTTTCAAACGTGTAGTAATGAACATATCCACCAACTTTTATCTTGTCTCTAACCAGATATACAAAATTCTCAGCGGAATAAGGAGCTGGCATAACTATTCTATCGAATTTTCCTTTAAGTTTGGGAACGACAACTCTTACATCACCTTCGTAAACCTTAACTATATCTTGAACTTTGTTTAGTACAACGTTTTTTCTAAAGTATTCAACTGCTATTGGATTTATTTCAACACCAATAACCTCTTTAGGCTTTGCAAGTTTTGCTATGACAATAGCATATGGGCCGACACCAGCAAACATAACTAAAACCCTTTCATCACGTCTTACCAATTTTGCGATCCTTTCTCTCTCTCCCGAAAGCTTTACTGAGTAGTAAACCTTTGTGGGATCAACGTAAAATCTACATCCATGCTCTTTAACTATGGTTTCGGTTTTTTCCCCATAAATGATTTCATACCTTGCAATTCTGTAAATTCCCTGAACTTCTCCAATTTTCCTGAGAATTGTTTTAACGTGTTTATGCCTTGACAGTATAGCCTTAACTATTTCATCTTTTAGATGCATGATTTCGTCTGGAATCTCAATTACAACTACATCGCCTATAATTTCAAAACTCCTCCTAACGAGTTTTAGTTCGTCATTGCTTATCTTACCTTTTAATATCTCCTTAATAGACACAGAAAGACATGTCAGCGATTTTAAATAACGTTTATCATACGAAAAATTATGATCGAAAAGATGAAAGTTTACTTTATAACCGATTCTCGCTTTGGAAAGCATGAAATTCTCGCAGAAAAAGCTCTAAAAGGAGGAGTTAGAGCTATTCAGTTTAGAGAAAAGAATATGAGCAGTAGAGAGATGTACTACACTGCTAAGGAGTTGAGAAAACTCACAAGGGATTACGATGCCTTGCTGTTCATAAACGATAGAGTAGATATCGCTTTAGCTGTAGATGCAGATGGAGTTCATGTCGGCAAAGAGGATTTACCAGCGTTTGCGATCAGAGAGTTTTTCAATGGATACATAGGAGTTACTGCAAGGAGTGTTGAGGAAGCGAGAGAAGTTGAAAGGTATGCAGATTACTTAGGCGTTGGACCCGTTTTTGAAACGAGAACAAAACAAGGATTGAAACCCATAGGTGTTAAAAAGCTTGAAGAAATAGTTAAAGCCGTAAAGATACCAGTGATAGCAATTGGAGGGATAAACTCAAAAAATGCCGAAATCGTCTTTAAAGCAGGAGTTGCTGGAATAGCAGTTGTTTCAGCAATAGCTTCAGAAAAAGACGTTGAAAACGCTGCGAGAAAGCTTGTAGAAATTGCTTCAAAGTTTAGATGAAATGACTAATGAGATCGTGCAGAGAAGGCATGCAAAGACAATCGGAGCTTTCAGACTGTAGACAGCTAAAAATCCACCTATTAACGCACCAAACATGTTCGAAAGGCTCATAACACTACCTAAGAGTCCAGTGGAAGTTGACTTTTCAACGTTTCTATTTAATAGATACAGCAGTGAACCAACGTAAAGAGTTGCCCACGCGATTCCAAGCGTTAATTGAGCTGGAATCACAGTTGTGTACTTAACAGATAAAGCGTATATCGTAAAGGTTAGCAAGGAAAGCGATAATCCAGTTCTTATGAGTATCTTTGTATCAATGCTTAACCTTGGGATTAGGAGCATTGTAATCGTTTGAACTATTGGGTTTATCGCATATAAGATTCCTAAAACGAATAGATCTGCTCCTAGGCTTATCAAGTATATTGGAAATATTATCCAAATCGAACACGCACCTAAATGCCTTAAGAAATAGGAGATGTACAGTATCGAGTTTTTCCTAATAACCTTCACTGGAAAAATTGGAACACTTAAAGCCTTTACATTTGAATCCTTGAGTTTCAACATTAAAATGAAGGCTACAAAGAACAGTATCGATGAAACCTCAAATGAAGTATATATGTCCTTTACTACGGATATCATAAAGCCTCCAACAGCCCAACCGAACGATGAAAAGGCAGAAACGATACTCACACCCCTATTCCCAAAAACATCGTGAACATACGCTACAAGTGGAAACGAAAAAATACCGACACTAAAGCCAAAAAGTGCCCTTAAAATCATAAGTCTTATTGCATCGTTGGCATAGATATGCAATGCTATCACTACTCCCGAAATAAAAAATCCTATTATTATGAAAATCTTTCTTTTTCCTAAATTGTCTGATAACCTACCGAATACGTAATACGATATAAAACACGAAATTCCATAGGCAAAACCGATAACGCCAAGCACATCATAACTTAAACCTATTCTTTCGGCAAGTATTGGAACTACTACAAAAGGAGCCATTATCCCAGAATTTGCGAGTAATGCAGCTAAACAGAGAATGGAAAGACTTTTATAAGATTTTATAGACATAAAAAAATTATATTATATCAGGTCTAACAAACCAGAGGATCTTGTAGTTTCCGTTTTCTCTTTCAAGACATACTACGCCAGAATATCTGAACTTTACAACTTCCTCTTTTGATCCTGTGAGTTCTGTAAGGAGTTTACTTAGATGTGGTAGATGTCCAACTATTATTACGTTTTCTTTAATATCTCTCAACTTCTCAGCCCAGATCTTAGGGTCTGCTAAAGGTTCAAGGTTTTCAGCTTCGATAGCTTCAACTCCAAGTTTTTTCGCAATTATTTCAGCAGTTTGCTTTGCCCTCGTTTTTGTACTGTGATATACCTTATCAACCTCTATCCCTACTCTCTTTAAAAATTCTGCAATTTTTTCTGTTTCTTCTCTGCCTTTATCTGTTATCCTCCTCTCTGGATCTTCCTCTTCACTTTTTGCTTCAGCATGTTGAATTAAAAATACATAGGGCATAATTACAAATTGTTTGCGATTTAATTAAGTTTTACTCTGGATGTGTTAACTTAAGGGCGTAAGCTTTAAACAAACATTGAATATATACTTTTTACGCTAAGTTAGCATGTCCGAATTCCGTTTCAAAACTTTTATCTTTTTAACTGCCAATGTCTATTAATGATTTTTGAAGGTTCACAACTACTGAAGAAATTTGAAGAGCTTGATAACGGTAATGAGTACATCGAATTGATAGATTCAGTTTGCAAAATGGTTGAAAAACCACTCGAAGATATAGAACTACTCTTTGGTGATTACACGGATCACGGTTAAAATCACTGTGAATCTGTTTTAAGAATCTTGGAAGATGTTATAATCGGTAAAAGTAAGATTGAAAAGGCGAAATGG
>CAZFII010000151.1:0-3566 GCA_964518925.1 uncultured archaeon | reverse complement strand
CTCTGTTTATATCAGACCCGAGCAAACATTGCCAGATGAGGCATTGTAAAGGTGGTATCTCCTGTTTAAGGTGTAGGTATATGTGATAGCCTTTTTTCGTCTCATACACCTCTACATTCTCTATTTTCACATTATCGTCTGTTGCTAGTAGATTGCGTAATGCCCATAGGAATCTTTCTATGTCAAAGGTATTCCTGTCATCTATGTCGATCTTAATAGTTTTCTGCATCATTTGTAGAACCTCCTGTTTATTTCGTAGATAGCATCCTCTATCGCATCTCTTACCACATCGCAGAAATCTTTGTACTCCACTATTTCTTGTTTTATTTCTTTGTTCACAGGAGTTCCTCTCACAAAACCACATTGCTCTATGTAATCAAGATACATCTCCTCAACATACTCGTCTGTAAATACTAGTTCGCATCCGAATTCCGCTTCTCTGAGAATTGAGGTTAGTTCTGGAGAGAAACCTGATTCAAGCATCCATTCTTCAAGAGCATCCTTCAGATAACTTTCAAGGATATCTCCTACTTCCTTACCGTAAGTTTCGTTTATATAGTAATCTTCTGCTGTCCAGAATGCTACCTTAAACTCTATTGCTCTGTGTCTTGGTTTCTTCTTGGGTATGTATTTGTTCCTAAAGTAGTATCTCACTTTTACGCCTCTGTAAGGTACTTCTATGTATTCCCTTCGCAAATAAGCCGTAGGTAAAAGGTATAAAGCAACATGACTCGGTGTTACTCTAAGGTCTTCTGCTATTTTCCTTATCAGAGGTCTTAATGCTCTGTAATATGCGTGGTAACTTATATCTCCCGTTAGATATCTGGCTAAGTATCTTAGCTCCTCCTCTGTCAGGTAATACCTTCTTTTGTCAAAAATAAATAAAAAATACATGAGAGGTCCTCTAATCTACTTCTGTATCGATATATCCTTCTTCTTCTAGCTTTTCGACCAAATCGCTGTGAGCATCCAAGAGAATTTCTGCAATTTTAATAACATCTTTAGCAAGATCTCCTATATCCTGGGCATATTTCTCACTATCCTCTTTCCAACAAAAGGTTATTGTTGTATTGCATAGAGAGTTCTTTATCCTGAATTCCGTTTTGATATATGGCTCTTCTAACTCTATCCTAATATTTACTCCCTGATATTCTGCTTCTATGACATTACTTCCAGAATCTACCCTCCTAACAGAGATCCACTCTTCTTCTTCATATAATCTTCTCAATATAGTATTTATTGCTCCTATCATTTTCACACACCTCCTTTCTTTAAACCTTTTCATTAACCAAACCATTTCATGGAAACACGGCAATCCTTGCTCGTAATCAATGTAGCACTTAACACTTTTGATGTGTTCTTCTCTGAACTTTAGAAACTCCTCTAAATCCTTCCCTTTTAGCTCGTATGGTCCTATTATTAATACTTCCTCCGCCATCTTACTTCACCTAGACAATATTGAATCTCTTTAGTAGCCAAACTATTTCATGAATACATAGCTCTCCCTGCTCATGAGCTAGATAGCATTTAGTACCTTTAGTATGTTCTTCGCTGAATTTCTTAAATTCCTCTAAATCCTTTTCTGTTAGCTCAATTGTTCTCCCAAACAACTTTATTCTTTTTACTACTTTCTCCTTCATTCTACTTCACCACCACATTTACCTCCAAACTACCCTCTTTATATCTCAAAAGCTTCTCTAGCATCAATTCAAACTGTCTTACAAGCCCCTGTAACTTCAGATCTCTCATAGGATCTTTTTCTTCTATTGTTTTGACCCTTACGGTCTGATCCTTAATCTCTCTAGTACCTTCAGTACCTCTTGCGATAATGCCTTCAAACACAATTGTAGCTTCTATCTTTCCCATCCTTATCACCATTAGTATCTTTTACATTCTTAATATTTAAATGTTTGCATAAAATATTTAAATATTTCGCAACTCAAGTAGTCAGAAAATCTCCTAGCTTAAGCATGTTGGAAAGAACTACTGAGTATTTTCTTCATTCATATTATTCCAGAAATCTTCCAAAGTTTTCTGCTTACCTTCCGCTATTTTGTCCTGTACGGTCTCTTCTCTCTTCTTCCTTTTTCGTTTTGGCATTGAAGCACACCTCGCAGTCTCCTACGCAATCAAAAAAACAAGGGCATTCTCTTATTTCCATATCGCAACCACCATTTTATTTTTTTCGTCGAATTCAACCTCTTTCGTCTCGCCGTGTATTCCTGTGGTTCTTGCAAATGTAGGCTCTACCAACACCTTTATCGCTCTGATGGATAGAACTCCGTATAGCTTTTTCACAGGATAGGAATCTTCAGTAGGTTGTTCTAGGAATTTCAAAGCTAAAGCCTTAACGCCGTTTTCGTTTGAGTAATATACTTCAACATAATCCCCCCACTTCTGGACTTTCTTTGCGATTTCTGAGTTTAGCAAAATTAATCCTTTCATTCCTACTACTACCCTAGGGACATAATATGTCTTGCCCTTAGTTAGCAGTTTCATCCTTCCAGTAACCCCATATTTCCCTTTTATTCTCATATATTCTGAAATTATATGTCTCCCCTGAGATCCCTGTACGCTGGGCTATTTTCGTTGCGTAGATCCTGACTTCGGTGGAATATATGCCTACCTTATAGGCATTCGGGGTTGGTGATTTTAAAAACTTCAGACGTAGGACTTTCACGGAAGTAGAATCTTCATTATGATAGTAAATTTCAGCAAATTCGCATCCCCATCTACGCACAATCTCGCAGAATTCTCTACCCACGAGGTTTATTCTGCGGTCCATTATTCTTATTTTACTTTTACCAGAGGGGGCTCTTATTCTCTTCGCTACTTTCATCATCTTAGTGTTTTATAGACTACGGTTATTTATATATTTTTCTTATGGTACCTTACAAGCATCAATAGTTGACCTCAGGTGGGAGCATAACTTGCTAATTGGACATGTCTTACATATCCATTCTAACCAGTTGGGTCTCTCTCCTCTGAGGTATTGGTTTATGAGGTTCTTTATTTCCTTCTCGTCTTCCTTATCCAGAGTAACTTTGAATTCAGCGAATTGATCTGGGGAAAGGTACCAGATATAACCTTCTTCTATATCGTAGCCTTCGTCTCTATATTCTTGGGCTAGCCACAAGTACATTTTCGTTTGCCAATAATGGTGGACTATTGGCACTTGCTCTCTGAAAGGTTCCTTGGATACTGTAAATTTTATCTCAATTATCTTTTCATCCTCCGTGACGGCATCGGGTATCCCTATGATAACTAAATCATCTTCCACTTCTCTTTTTAATACTAGTTCTGTTTCAGCACCCCTTTCCTCAAGATGTCTTTGTACTGCCTCATGCACTAATCTGCCTAGTACTATTCTGGGGTCTGGCTTTAGGTTGAGCCAATTATGCTTATTCAGGATTTTCTTTCTTCTTGGGCAACCTTGGGTTATTTCGGTTACGGACAGTCCCTTCTTTTCGCTTGCTATTTTTATTTCCCTTCGTTTTTCTTGCCAATCTACAATAAGATCGAGGATGAATTCTTCTAACATAATTTAATTATTTTATTAATTATTT
>CAZFII010000150.1:0-3598 GCA_964518925.1 uncultured archaeon | reverse complement strand
AAAAAATCGAATATGAACATAGGTAAAGTCAGCGTAAATATAAATGGAGATCGAAGCCTTAAGGAAATAGTAGAAATCGCTAAACAAATAGAGAAATCTGGTATAAAAATTGTATGGATTGGTGAATTTGAAGATTTTTTAGATCCATTTGAAATTGCAGAGGTAATTGCAGATGAGACATCACTGAAAATTGGATTTGGAGTTCTTACTATTAACAGAAGTTGCAAGAAAATTCTTTCTGATTTGATAGATTTAAGAAATAGATACGGTGATAGATTTATAGTTGGGATTGGGGCTGGTAAATTTAAAAATCCTAAAAAAGCTTTAAATGAAACTATAAACTGTGCAAAGAAGTTGAGAAAACACTTTAAGATCTTTGTTGGGTGTTCATCCCCGAAGATTACGAGGGAGTCTTCTACATTTGCAGATGGGATTCTCTTTAACTATGTAAATCCCATTTATCTCAAGTGGATAACGGGTTACCTCAAAAGAGATGTTTTTAAGGTAGCTTATGGGCCAGCTTTAATCCTTCCAAGTGAGTTTGAAGAAGATCTGCTAATAGCATCTTGTATAGTATCGTTAAGCAGTAGGAAGTTCATAGAGTGGTTCAAACTCGAAGAAATCGCAAAAGAACTCGAATCAATCGATATCTACGAATTGATTAATCTGAGAAGGGTGGGAAGAAGTATTAGTGAATCTAAATATTCCGATGTATTATTTAAACATAAGAGTTTCTTGCTAAGAAATTTCACGATAAGTGGGAGTCTTGAGGATGTAATTTCCATTTTAAAATCTATTTTGAATATCTGTGACCACGTAGTTCTCGCCGATCCTTTCTATAGGGATAAGAAATCACTTAAATTACTGTGGCATCTATCTAAAATATGAGCCAAAGATAACCCCGAAAGATAAAAGCGTAGTTCATCGGAGAGTATATTATTAGGCTTTTCCCCTATCAGTTTTGCTTTATCCCCTACATCTTCTCTCATTACTCAAGGATTCAGGTCTTCAAATCTGTTAATGTTCGAAAATTCCCATTTCATCTTAATTAGACAAAACGAATATGCTCCCAATTGGAAACGTTATAATTGCAGAAAACTCAACAGTGTTAAAGTTTTTCGGGTTATGACACCACATTGTAGCCAATTTAAATCAACAATGTTGCATCACTACCAGTTGGATTACATCTAAAGAAGTGGCAATTAAATCAAGAAGGGATAAAATCGTAAAAGATTAGTTAAATAGCGATAATAGTAAGGGTATAATCTAAGGAGATCAGCCAAATTTAGCACTTCCTCTGCAGAGAAGAAAAACTGCTGCATACTCAGGAATCTTAACTCTGTCTCCAGCATGCAAATTCAGCTTGCATTCTCCGATATTGATTTTAACTCTCTTTAAAACTGTTACTTCAACTGGATTATCGCTGAAAGCTATCGAATCTCTTAAAGGTTTAAAAGACTTCAAATCTTCAACTTCAACAACTCTTAATCCAGTTTTCCCATGTATACTATTCGGAAATCTTATAAGCCTTTTCACATCTGCTGTAACAACTGTGTCTATGTGTACTCTGAGTTTTTGCAATGCTTCGTTAACGATTTTCAAATCTTTTTTTGAAATGTTTTCTTTTCCCGTTTTTTTCTTTACATATCTTTTAACTCTTAAAGCGATATTGGAGTTGTGAAACTTCTTACCATTAAAGATCAACGGATTATTGGCAGTTATGTAGTCTACTATTTCCCTTCTTTCAGCACTACTGAGATAGGAGTACTCTTCACTAAATACATGAATGTGATATCCTCTATGCCCAGAAAAGTAAACCTTGATAAATTCATCACTTATGCCAAAGTCTTTTTTAAGTATCGTTACTAGTTTCTTTACCTCTCTCTTTGCGATTTCAAGTAACTTTTCAAAGCTCGCTTTAACTGGTAAGTGATCGGCATCTATATCGAATATTAAATCAGCTTTAATCCACTCCTTTTTATCCATTTCTTTTTCTGGATATCTGTAATAGGCTGAAGAGTAATACAGATGCGCTGGAACCTTTGAAATGATATAGGATTTAAAATCATTGTAAGATTTAAAGGATAAGTGCCTTATCATAAAAAAATCTGGTAAACTTTCGAGTGGAACTACTGCAAACTCTCTCTTCTCGAACTCTTTTGGCAACTCGATATCATTTCTCTCATAGTATTCCCTGAATTTTTTAATTAAAAATAATTTGGTTAAATCCATAGCTAAGCTCTTAAGATTTGGAGAACAACCCTTCTCGTCCTCCTCCTTGTGTCGAAGTTTATCACTACTATTTGTTGCCAAGTTCCAAGCATGAGTTTTCCATCTTTAAATGGAACTACAAGTGAAGTTCCAACAATAGCCGATCTCACATGGCTTGAACCGTTGTCATCTCCCCACGTCTTATGGTGCTCATAAGGATAGTCGTATGGTGCAATTCTTTCCATTATATTTGGAAAGTCCTTCTTCAAGCCTGGTTCGTATTCTATTGTAGTTATTGCACCAGTTGAACCTATATTAAAAATCAGAACAGCTCCTTCATTAACTCCACTTTGCTTAACGAATTCTTCGACTTCTCTTGTTATATCCGCCATTTCGTTTCTATCGAGTTCAACAGATATTACTTTCATCATATTGAGTAGTTTTCCTCGATGAATTTTACAATTTTGAAAACTTTTTAAACGATAACATCAAATGATATGTATGCTTAAGTTAAAAGAAATTCAAATCAAGAACTTTAAAAGCTTAAAAGATTGTAAACTTGAGCTCAGAAATTTTAATGTCTTGGTTGGTGCTAACGCTTCTGGTAAAACAAACTTGGTGGATTTGTTTTTGCTCTTAAGGAAGATCTACGTTGAAAAGGATATAAATCCGTTTAGGTATTGGTGGGGTTACCAAAATGCGGTTTGGAATAGAAGAGAAGAATTAGATATTTCTGTTAGATTCGTGTTTGAATACGTTGACGATAAAGGCAAAACATACGATATCAGCTTTGAAACGACATTTACTGGTAGAGGCGGAAGATTTGAGATTTTACGTGAAGTGCTTGAGATTAAGGGCTTAATAAGTTTAGAGTTGATTGGAAGGATATTAAAAATCGAATTCGATGAAAAATGGAGAGAGAATTTTAAAAGTATTGTTAAAAAACTAATAAGAGGCAAAAGTGATTATACTAAGAAGCTTCTTGAAGTTGTTGACACTAAAAGATTAGAAATTAAGCCGATTGATGTAGACGCTAAAAGCCTTTTTCAGTTAGAATTTTTGGAATATCAAGAGTATAGACCAAATTTATACACTATTCGAATTATTGATAGGACTAAAAGCAAAGTTCTATTTGATGCATTAAAAGGCTTAATTCCAACACCATTTAAATTTGAGTCTTACGAAGAAAAAATTGGACTTAATAATATCCTCAATGAAATTCTAACATTCTTCTCAAGAGTATTAATTTTAAAATTAAATATTAACGAAATTAAGAGGCCATCTCCTTTAAAAAGGGAACATTGGCTTTTAGAAGATGGAAGTAACCTAAATGCGGTCCTATATACTTTTAATCAGATACCAGATAGAATCACAACCATTCTTTCAT